>CAZYJA010000006.1:0-23800 GCA_964647245.1 uncultured Syntrophomonas sp.
GGTTTGGGCTGTTATGGGGCCAATACAGGCCACCTTGACCCGGCGGTTGAAATTCTTCACGGATTCCATCCCAATTATTTTAACAAAATTAGTGACCGTAGACGAACTGGTAAAAGTAATATAGTCCACCTGACCTTCTCTGATCTCTGCTAACCGATGTTCATTTATATGGGCAGCAGCCACTGACTGGTAGAGTATAACCTCATCAACAATCGCTCCCTGTTTCCTTAGCCCCTCCGGCAAAATTGCCCGCGCCCCCCCTGCCCGGGGTAAGAGTATTCGATCCTCCGGCTGAATCCGGCCCTTAAGCCCTTCAACAATACCTTCGGCCTGATATTCATCGGGTATCAGATTGGCCAATATGCCCCGGTCCGCAAGCCGGGCGCAAGTTGCCGGCCCTATCGCGCCGATATTAATACCCTGCAGTTGGCGAATATCAATCCTCTTTTGGCGTAGCTCGGCAAAGAAAATGTCCACGGAGTTGACACTGGTAAAGATAATCCAGGCATATTGGGGAAGCACCGCCAAGGCCGCATAAAGATTAGATAAATCAGGCTCCGGAACGATTTCAATGGAGGGAAACTCAATGGCCTCTCCGCCCTCATTCCTGATGCGTTCCAGCAGGCTGCTGGCCTGGGCTCTAGCTCTGGTAACCACAATTTTGGCGCCCCAGAGCGGTTTATTTTCGCGCCATTTTAACCCCTCCCGTAAACTGACCGTTTCCCCCACAATAATTATAGCCGGAGGTTGAAAATCAGCCTCCTGTACCTTGGCTACAATGTTTTCCAGGGTACCGCTGATGACTTCCTGATCGGGATAGGTTCCCCTTCTAATCAAAGCTACCGGGGTATCCTGGCTTCTCCCCGCCGCGGTTAGATTGGTTACAATATATTCCAGGTTTTCGACCCCCATCAAGAAAACCAGGGTGCCGATTCCCGTGCTTATTTTATCCCATTGAATCGAACTAATGGTCTTACCCGGTTTTTCATGCCCGGTAATAACTGCAAAGCTGGATGTAGCATCCCGGTGGGTTACCGGTATGCCCGCATAGGCTGGTACCGCTACGGCCGAGGTTATACCAGGAACTATGGCAAATTCTATCCCATTCTCGCGAATAAAAAGAGCTTCCTCCCCACCCCGGCCAAATACGAAGGGATCCCCGCCTTTTAAACGAGCCACAACTTTACCCTCTAAGGCCTTTTGCACCAAAACTTGATTTATTTGGTCCTGGGGCATGGCATGATTACCTGACGACTTGCCGACATAGATGAGCTCTGCGCTGCTGCTGGCATAATTAAGTATTTCCTGACCTATTAAGCGGTCATATACAACCACATCCGCTTTTTCCAATATCATTTTGCCTTTTACGGTGAACAAACCAGGATCACCTGGACCCGCACCAATCAGGTAAACAATTCCTTGCTTCTGCATTATCACCTTATTCTCCTAACTGCCTTATTTCTGCCAGGATACATTGCGCTCCTCTATTTAAAAGCATCTGGGCCAAGTCTGTGCCAATAGCTTGGGCCTGATCCAGACTCCCCTTTAGAATATCTTTAATCACCCGCCGACCATCCATAGAAGCTACCAGACCTTCAATGGTGAGAATGTCATCCTCAACCCGAGCCAGGGCAGCCAGTGGAACCTGACACCCACCCTCCAACTTACCTAAAAATGCTCTTTCGGCCATAGTCTCAAGCTGGGTAGGCACATGGTTAATCGGCCTAATCAAGTCTACAAAGCTGTAATCATCCGACCTTAATTCCAGGGCAATAGCTCCCTGCCCCACAGCCGGTAACATCTGGTCCATGGCGATAATTTCGCTTATCTGGTCGGTAAAGCCTAAGCGTTTTAGACCTGCATAAGCCAGAATTATTCCATCCAGATTATGTTCTTCCATCTTTCTGATGCGGGTGTCTACATTACCCCGCATATCGACTATGTTAACATCAGGGTAAAGGGTTCTAAGCTGGGCAATTCTGCGCAGGCTAGAGGTTCCTACCGACCCTCGGGGGGGCAGGTTAGTCAGATTGTAACCCTTATGAGAAATAAATACGTCCTGGGGATTCTCCCTTTTTAAAACCCCTCCTAAAACCAGTCCGGGAGCTATAAGCGTGGGCAAATCCTTCATGCTATGTACGGCCACATCGATGTTTCCCGCTAATAATTCATTCTCCAATTCCCTGATAAACAGGCCTTTGTCACCTATTTTGGCCAGGGCTACATCCAATATCTTGTCACCCTTGGTTTTTATTATTTTAATTTCAACATTAATATTCGGTATAGCCTGGCGCAGCTCTTCAGCTACATGGTTGGCCTGCCACAGGGCCAATATGCTACCTCTGGTTCCCAGCCTCAATCTTGGCATAATCATTTTGCTCCTCACCAGCTAAATGTAAGCTAAATAGTTTTTTCACCACTTCCGCATACAGGTGCCCTTGATTGCTTACCGCCATCTCTTTTAGATTTACCACCGGAAAATGCAAAAGCTGGTTTACAATTGAATTGGCCAGTGTATTTATTAATTCCTGTTCTCTTTCCGATACTTTACCTAACTTATTAAAAGCCCGTTTCAATTCATTTTTCTTGATATTCTCGCCAAAACTTTTTAAAGCGGCGATGACCGGAACCACATATAAGGAAGCCAACCATTCATTAAATGCGACCAATTCAGCGGAGATGATATCGCCAGCTTTATCCGCAGCTTTCTGCCGGGCGGCGTAACTCGAATCTATTACATACTGAAGTTCATCTATATCATACAAATAAACCCCTTCAATGCAGCCCAAGCTGGGCTCTACATCCCGGGGAACTGCAATATCGATTAACATGATCTTCCGACCGGCGCGAGACAAGAGCACCTCCCGGCAGTTGTCTTCCCGGATTACATGATGACTGGCCGCCGTGCAACTGATAATAATATCGGCATGGCGTAATTCCTCGGTCAGCTTATCAAAACGAACTGCCCGTCCGTTTAGTTCAGTCGCCATGGCTACGGCTTTATCATAAGATCGATTAGAAACGATTACTGAGCTTACTCCGTTAGCCATCAGATACTTGGTAGTAAGTTCCCCGGTTTCACCGGCTCCCACCACCAATACGGTTTTGCCCTCCAATGAACCCAAGGTCTTCTTAGCTAATTCTACAGCCGCATAGCTAACCGAAACCGGATGCTGATCTATGGCCGTAGCTGTTCTAACCTTCTTGCCCACATATAAAGCCTTTTGAAAAAGGGCGTTTAATACTCCATCGACAGCCTTTAATTCCCGAGCTTTTTCATAGGCTTCCTTAACCTGACCCAGTACCTGAGTCTCTCCCAGGATCATAGAATCAAGTCCCGATGAGACCCGAAACAGATGGCCTATCGCATCATAACAGTTAGGCTGGTAAAGGTATTTCTCAATTTCCTCGGTGGCCAGGCCCGAATAGGTTATTAAAAATGATTTCAATCGCTCCTGACCTGCCTCTATGTCCTTGGCAGTTGCGTATATCTCAGTACGATTGCAAGTATTGAGAATTACCAAACCTTCCACATCTTCATTTTTCAATTCATTATAAGCATAATCTAGTTCAGCAGCAGCGAAAGCAAATTTTTCACGGATTTCCACCGGTGCTGTCTTATGATTTATTCCTGTAAGGAGGACATACATAACTCAATCCGCTCCTCAATAATTTCTCTCTTACCTGCCTGGAGTAATTCCAGGATATCAGAATTTACCAGTTCCTCAAAAATAGACTTTCGCGCCTCAATACTCAATGGGGAACTTTTAATCCGTTCCCGTAAGCCACCCAATATTTCTACCCATTCTCCGTACTCGGGGGTGACGATATTTTCCAGTTGGCGACGCAATTTCCCCGCCAAGAGAGGGCTCTTACCTTCCGTGGATATGGCCACACTTAATGAATTGCGTCTCAATACCGCCGGAACAAAAAAATCACAATTAGGCGGATCATCCACTGCATTTACTAATAAGCCCTGTTCACGGCACAAAGCAGCAATGCCTTTATTGACATTTGCATCACCGGTGGCAATAAAGACCAGGAATACCTCGTCCAGGTCTGGTGGTTGGAAAAATCCCTGCCGCCACTCAAGTAGTCCTTGTTCAGCCCACCTGTGAATACTGGGCTGGGCAGCCGGGCTTACTACGCGAATAATGGCATCGTACTCCAGCAGGGTTTCCACCTTGCGTTCTGCCACCTTACCGCCCCCCACCACCAGGCACTTTTTGCCGGCCAGCTGCAGATATATGGGATATAAATGTGCCATAATTACTCCCCGTAAAAATTGGTACTAAAGTGGTCAAGCCTCATTTGGGCTGGAACAGTTTCAAATAAAGAAGGCCTGAATCAGACCTTCTTTTTCTCATTATCGTCCGGTTCCTCTTCATCTCCATCTTTTGCCTTTTTGAAGCTCTGCATGGCCTTCCCAAGAGATTCCCCTACTTTAGGCAATTTTCCCGGACCAAAAATAACCAGTACTATTACTAAAATTAATCCCAGTTCCCAGGGACCTAAGCTGCCAATCAATCCAAACACCGTATTCCCTCCTTCCGTTAAGCCAGAAGAGGCTTAGACAAACATCGTATCATGAAAAGACACTTGCGGATATATCTCCACAGTTATTATGACAAATAGTGCCGTCTTTGTAAAGAATGTGCGTTTCTACTAGATTACTACCTAATCCGATTTTACTTAGGGTCCTCCTTTTTCTTCCGACCGGGTTTGGACCATTTGGCTACCACTATACTTACTTCGTATAGTATATACACCGGAACCGCCATCATCACCTGACTGATAGGGTCTGGTCCCGGGGTTAGGGCTCCTGCCAATATGACTATTATTAATATGGCGTATTTTCTGTTTTTGGATAGCATCTGCGGCTTTATCACCCCCATTTTGGTCAGGAAGAAAGTAACTACCGGCAATTCGAAAACCAAACCAAAAGGAATGGAAAACGACATCACAAAACTCACATACTGGTCAACCTTAAACATAGTTTCCAAATTCTCGCCAGCTATATAAATAAAGAAGTTTAAAACCAGCGGCAATATACCAAAATAGGCAAATAATACTCCCGCTGCGAAAAGAATGAGAGTTATTGGGAATAATATATAGATGTATTTTCTTTCCTGAGGATAAAGCGCAGGCTTGATAAAACGCCAAATTGACCAGGCTACAATAGGGAAAGCAATCACGAATCCAGCGAAAATAGAAATCTGCAGCTTAACAAAAAATGCTTCGGTAACCCCCGTCACTATCAATTGCTGATTCAAAGCGCGCAGAGGCAAAGTAACTATACGCAGCAATTGTTCATTGTAATTAAAACAAGCTACCGCAGCCACCAAAACTGCGACCACACTAATAATTATGGATTTTCTTAATTCCTCAAAATGCTCCATTAAGGTTTGCTTCTCATCGGCAGATAGGTTCTTAAATGCCAATCCAGTTTCCTCCTGACCGTAGGCATGTCAACTTAATACGGTACTAAACATACTGTCGTATTAAATATAGTACAAACCTAGTATTCTCGTCCCGATATAAAAGAAGCCATATCATATAGAGACTCTTTTATCGGCCTATCAGGCAATAAATCCAGCTGTTGTCTGGCTTTGTCGGCAAACTTGCTGCTAACCTGATAAGCATAGTCCATCCCATCGGACTCAGTGATAAGGCTAATAATACTATCAGCCTCCCCGGCACATAATTCCGGGGAGGAGAGCATCCTCCCCAGTTGCTCCCGATGCGGCCCATACTTCAAGGCATACAGTGCCGGCAAAGTAATAACTCCCTGCCTGATATCACTCCCTACTGGTTTACCCAGAATCTCTTCATCAGCAACAAAATCCAGAATATCATCCGTAATTTGAAATGCCATGCCTAAGTAGTATCCATACCTTTGGGCAGCATTTATTTCCGCTTCCGACGCCTTACTAATCATGGCTCCGAGCTGACAACTCACTGAAATTAACAAAGCGGTTTTCCGCTCTATTCGGCGCATGTATTCCTTCATACCCTGATGTACATTGTAACAACTGAGCATTTGCTTGATTTCACCTTCACAAATACGCATACTGGCATCGGCCAGGACCTTTAATAGATCACTGCGCTGGTATTCTGCCGCCAAACACAATGATTTAGCGAAAACATAATTGCCGGCATAAATCGAAATTCGGTTGCCCCACTCATTTTTCACCGTGGGTTGCCCTCGCCGCAGCCGGGAATTATCTATAACATCATCATGCACCAGCGTAGCCATATGCACCAGTTCCAAAGCCACCGCCATAGGAATAACTGGTTCAACATCGTCAGTAAATAGCTTGGCCGCCAAAAGTGCAAAAGCAGGCCGCAACCTTTTACCGCCCGCTTTGACCAGATGGGTAGCAGCCTGATCCATTTCCGGTAACTTGGTATCAATGTTGCTAATTAAACGTGCTTCAACAATGCTCATTTCCTTATCAATTGGAGCAAATAAATCAAAACCGGTCATTACTTTCCCCTTATCTATGTACAATCATTTTTTATTATATAGTTGTAGCCAAGAAAAACCAATAAAACCTCACTATTTTGTCAGGATCCCTTCATAGCGGCGAAAAATGTCATGCTGAATCGTCATTAGATCTAACACCTTACCCACCACAAAAAGTACCATCTCATCGACCGATTCAGGCAGATGATAAAAAGCTGGCATGGCTGGAACTATAGAGACTCCCATATCAGACAGGCTCAGCATATTCCTCAAATGCACCGAACTCAAGGGCGTTTCCCGCGGCACCACTATGAGCCTTCTTTTTTCTTTTAACATAACATCCGCGGCCCGCTCAATTAAATTATTAGACATCCCCTGGGCCACTGAGGCCAAAGTGGACATAGTGCAAGGCATTATAAGCATAGCCTCAGTAACAAAAGAGCCACTGGCTATTCTGGCCCCAATGTCGCTATTCTGATAAAAGTGCAGCTTTCCCGCTGGCAAGTAGTCGCGCAGATTAGTCTCCAACTGTTCAAGGCCGGGCCATCCCATTTCCTGAGCTAGTACCAGTTTCGCGGGCTCACTCACCACCACATGCACCTCATGATCCCTTTGCACCAACTCAGCAATCATTTTCAACCCATATATAACTCCACTAGCCCCAGTTATGGCTACGATATACCTGGACAAAAGCATCATCCTTCTTTAAGTTCCGGTGATAATACCCACTGGTAATTGTCCTATTATCAGTATTTTCTCTGATCAGGCCAATATATCCACCAAGGCCATGATCAGAATTATCAGCCCCACATAATGATTAATCTTAAATGAGGCAAAGTTGACCCGGCTCATATCAGCCGGATTAACGATTATATGTTCATAAAGTAACAGGACTGCGGTAAATAGTACCCCCAGATAATAATATATTCCCAGGGTTAGGACCAAGCCATTTATAATAAGAAATACTACGGTTAATAAATGAAAAACGGACGAAAATAATAACGCTCCCGCTTTCCCGAAACGGGCTGGTATGGAATAAAGATGGTGCGCCCGGTCAAATTCGATATCCTGACAGGCATACATGGTGTCGAATCCCGCTATCCAACAGGCTACTGCTAACCAAAGCACCAGCGGTTGCCAGTCAAAAGTTCCCGTAATGGCAATCCAACCACCCACTGGTCCTATCCCCACCGCCATACCGAGCAGCAGATGGCACCACCAGGTAAACTTTTTGGTATAGGAATATATCCATAGAACGATAACTGCCAGGGGAGCCAGTTTAACACATAAAGGATTAAGCTGCCCGGCCGCGTAAAATAACAGCGCGAAAAAAACCAATACCAAGACCCAAACCCCGCTGACCGAAAGTTCTCCCGCCGCCATAACCCATCCCGACGTACGCGGGTTAGCCCGGTCTATCTGGCGGTCTATTAACCGGTTAAGGCATAAAGCCGCTGAACGAGCACTGACCATCGCTACGGTTATCCATAGCAATTGCATTACGGTAGGTATTCCCTTGATCGCCAGAATTGCTCCCAGATAAGCAAATGGCAAACCAAACAAACTGTGTCCAAAATCCACCATCGCCAGGAATTTGCGCGTTTTAGTCCAGACCATATTCACTCCACTTTTTATCCACCAGATCGATTATGGCCTGGCTCATTTTAATATCTTCGGGCCATTCGCGCAGGTGTCCTTCGCCGATCCACTTTTTTGTGGCATCGATACCCATCTTGGAACCGAAAAGAGGCAAGGGGGCAGAATGATCCAAAACATCCAATGGTCCCTCAACAATCATCGTATCTCTTTTGGGATCGGCGTTGTTAA
Organism: uncultured Syntrophomonas sp.; assembly: GCA_964647245.1. Classification (GTDB taxonomy): domain Bacteria; phylum Bacillota; class Syntrophomonadia; order Syntrophomonadales; family Syntrophomonadaceae; genus PHAA01. The sequence goes on from CAZYJA010000006.1 coordinate 8,294, forward strand.
ATACCTTCCATAAAACCTCAGACAAATTCTGCACATTAACATCTTTATCAACCACCACAATAAATTTAGAAAACATCATCTGGCCCATGCCCCAGACCGCATTCATAATCTTGCGGGCATGTCCCGGATAGGATTTTTTAATAGATATAAACACGCAATTATGAAAGACTCCCTCCATCGGCATATGCATGTCAACGACTTCCGACATCTGCATTTTTAAAAGGGGCAGAAAAATGCGCTCGCTGGCTAAGGCCAGGAAACAATCTTCCTGAGGCGGCTTGCCGACAATAGTAGTTGGATAAATGGCATTCTGCCGATGGGTTATACATTTTAGATGAAATACCGGATATTCACCGGGTAACGAATAGTAACCGGTATGATCTCCGAAGGGTCCTTCGATACGACTCTCATCTAAATCGATATAACCTTCCAGGATGATTTCAGCATCGGCCGGAACCTCCATATCAATAGTTTTACATTTAACCAGATCCACCGGTTTCTTACGCAGAAAGCCCGCGAAAATGAGTTCATCGATCTCCTTGGGGAGGGGAGCTGTAGCCGCATAGGCTATCGCCGGGTCTCCCCCCAGAGCTACGGCAACTTCCACCCGGGAGTTACCCACCTCTTTATTAAGCCGATAATTCTCGGCCCCATCATGGTGAATATGCCAATGCATGCCAGTCGTTTTCTGGTCATAAACCTGCAGGCGATACATACCCACGTTTCTTTTTCCATTACGAGGGTCGCGAGTATAAACCTGAGGCAGGGTTATAAATTTGCCCGCATCATCAGGCCAGCACTTTAGAATGGGCAACTTATCCAGCGAGGGTTCCATGCATACTACCTCCTGGCATGACCCACTCTTTACAGTCCGGGGAAAAAACGAGGACAGTTGGGCTAGAATCGGCAACATTTTAACTTTACCCAATAAAGAATCGGGGATATTGTCAGCCAATTGCAAAAGACCAGTGATTTCGTCACCTATATCGTCCAGTTTTCCCACCTGAAGACTCAACGCCATACGTTCAGGACTGCCATAGGCATTAATTAATACTGGCATAGCGGAGCCTTTTACATTTTCAAAAAGTAAAGCCGGGCCAAAAGCCTTGCTTACCCGATCAGTAATTTCGGTTATTTCCAATTCCGGGTCAACCAAAGTCTTAATTCTCACCAATTGACCCCGGTCCTCTAAAACCTTAACAAATTCATGTAAATCTTTATATGCCATCAACAATGCCTCCTACTGGCTGGTTCAGGTTCTGCACCAGCTTCTCCAACCATTCCTTTTTTATATTGGGATGAGCCAAACTCTGGAGCAATTGTTCAGCTTTACTCATAAACTTACCAGCATCCAATTTTCGTCCGTGAACATATAAGAGCTCCAAGGCCATGCCCAAGTTATAGCCTAAATCCCCGTAAACCCGAGTATTTTCTGCCGACATAGCCCTTAATTGAGCCGCACTTTTAAAAGCATTCTTATATAAGGGCGCCCTGGTTCTGGAAAGAACTTCTTCCAGTTCCCGATTCAGTTTGTATTCCACAATAAATCCTTCATTGATCTCGCAAATCATGGCCGCAAAGCTATCTATGAGCTTATCAGCCCGAGTTTCCAGCAGTAGACTAAACACTTTGCCAAAGATGTAATCCCCGATTAAGATGGTAAACTGTAATGCCTGGTTGTGTTTTTGCCCCTCCTCTTCATCTTTAACCATTATGTGAATTTTATTAGCGAAATTAATGGTTTTATAGAGATTGGCCATTTGTATGGCTAGTTCTCTTTCCAATCCCAGACAACGATAGGCACAGATTACAACTGCCGGCAGCAATTGAAATCCCGGATCCGCTTCTATCTTCCGCCGATATACATCTATTTCAGCCCACCAGGGTAACAGACTTCTTTTAAACAGGGCATCTACTTCGATTAAATCTGTTTTTATTTCCCTGGTAAAAATATATTCCATTTAATTAGATCCTCCTTAGCCCAAAGATATCACCCTGGCCCATTGTCCTGTCGTTATCATAAATAACCGACTTACTCCGTTTGTACCCTGGATGCATTAATCGCTTTATAACCCTTTGTAAAACGCGCTGTGACGCCTTGTCCAAGGCCAAAAATGCCCAGACTATTCCGCCCTATTCATCCCTGATTATCCCTTATTCTACATAATACCAATAGTTTCCTGCCGGATTGGTATTTTTCATTCCCCATAATGATATTTTATAAGTACTGCCTATATATAATACATGAATCGTTGCCCCAAAAAAATATTTATCGAAAATAATACGCCTAATTCCAAAACAAAAGGCCTCACTCGCAATATTCTCAAGTAAGGCCTTTAGCTAAATTTGTTATTCTCTTTTCTAATACTTCGGTCTACTAAAATAGTATCCCTCCTAAATATTTACCACCATGCGTTCTTGCTCTGCCATTAGTCCTCTTTTTATTTCCTGGGCATTTACATATCCTGCTCCAAATGCCTCGGCCACAAAATTACATGCATCCCATGGATTAACTTTCTCCCCACAGGTAAATACATCCACTGCTGCATATCCCAATTCCGGCCAGGTATGAATTGCAAGATGGGACTCTGAAATCACTACCACTCCACTAACCCCTTGCGGGCTAAACTTGTGGAAAACCACTTCCCTAATTTCAGCGCCAGCCTCCAAAGCCGCATTCACCATGATATCCTCAACCTTTTGAATATCATTTAATGCTTCAAATCGACATCCGTAAACCTCAGCCAAGACATGTCGTCCTAAAGCCTGCAATCATGTCAACCTCCTTCAAAATAACATTTTTTTGCTCCCAAACCTCCCTTCATTTTGGGGGTCAAAAACATACATGTAGAATTGTAGCATATTCCCTCCGCATGTCAATAAATTGGTATTATTTTTTCCCGCCTATTTTAAATGCCAGCCAGGTATAGCAGCTAACCAGATCGGCTCGAAGAAAGATAGATTAGTGCCTACTTGGGCTTACCTTTATATATTCATTTTATATATAATTGGTGTCATTAGTTGCAACTTCCCTCGATATTACCGATAACCTCTGCAGGACTTGAATTTTGTGCCCGGTAGTGATAATTTAGATGTTGATTGCAATTATAAACTGTAAACCTATATAGAAGCAGGAGGAAATTAAGGATGGCAGATAGGAAAAGGATTCTAACCGGCGATAGACCAACTGGCAAATTACATCTGGGCCACTTCGTAGGTAGTTTAGCCAACCGGGTTAAACTCCAGGAAGAATACGATAGCTATATTATTATTGCTGATGTGCAAGCTCTAACCACTAATTTCGAGAATCCCGAAAATTTGAGCCGGGATACCCTGCAAATTACCGAAGACTATCTAGCCGCAGGACTCAATCCTGATACATCCACCATTTTTATTCAGAGCATGATCCCCGAGATTCATGAATTGACCATGTACTTTTCCATGTTCACCACGGTTAACGTCCTAAGACATAACCCCACGGTGAAGTCCGAAGCCCAGCAGCACGGTTTCAGCGACATGACTTATGGTTTTTTAGGCTACCCGGTTAGCCAGGCCGCGGACATCAGCATTTTTAAGGCCAACCTGGTACCGGTAGGTGAGGACCAAATTCCACACCTGGAATTTACCCGCAAACTCGTCCGCCGCTTCAACGACCTCTACCGGCCCGTGCTAACCGAACCCGATATTCTATTAGGGGCGGTACCGCGTTTGGTGGGCCTGGATGGCAAAGCCAAAATGAGCAAAAGCCTTAACAATGCGATCTATTTAAGTGATGACTCGACCGAAATTAGAAAAAAGGTCATGGAAGCTGTGACTGACCCGGCTAGAATCCATAAAAACGATCCGGGACATCCGGAAGTTTGCACGGTTTATGAATATCACAAGGTGTTTAACCCGACTGAAGTGGAAGAGATAGCAGGTGAATGCCGGCGGGGGGAAATAGGCTGTGTAGCTTGTAAAAAAAGACTGGCAGGATGTTTGGACGCTCTACTGGAACCGATGCGGGAGAGAAGAAGACCATACTCCCAAAACCCCGGACTGGTAAAAGACATTCTCATGGCCGGAACTAAAAAAGCCCACCAGGTAGCGAAAGAAACCATGCATGAAGTAAGAGATGCCATGGGCATAAACTACTTCAAATAACCAATCGACCCCCAAATCCGGACAAAATATAGCTTATAATAAAGAGGCTGCCCCTTTACAGGACAGCCTCGCTTATTGCTTAGACGGTAATATGTACCTGGCTATTCGGCTTACACTAACTCTCTATCCATCTTCCGCTGGGCCCAATAACCTAATCCCAGAACTCCTAAGGGCACTAAAACCTTAATAATTAATGCATAGGGTTCCAGATAGTCTGAAGTCTTGGCATCCGAAACCATCATTTCGGCAGCTGTATAAGCAATTAAGCCCGCGCCAATGTAAACCAGAACCGGCCATTTGGTCATAAGCGTAGATAATAGCTGCGCCCCAAAGACAACCAGGGGTATACTTATAGCTAAACCAACGCCCAAAACCAACCAATTTCCATTGGCTACCCCGGCAATGGCCAGCACGTTATCCAAACTCATAATGAAATCGGCCATCAGAATGGTCTTGATGGCTTTCACCAGGTTGTCGGAGGCTTTCAGCTCTTCCTGCTCATGTCCACCAGTCAATAAATCGTAGCCTATATAGACTAAGGCCAAACCACCCGCAAATCGAAGGTAGGGAATCTGAATCAGAAAAGTAGCAATAATCACCAGGGTAATTCGGAGCATTACAGCCAAGGCACTGCCCCAGAATATAGCCTTCCTTTTCTGATCGGGCGGCAAAGCTCGGCTGGCCAGAGCTATGACTACAGCGTTATCACCGCTTAAGACCACATCTATAAGAAGAACAGAAATTAATGGCATTATCAGTTCCAACATATCTCACCCTTATTAATTAGTACTGCAGCTAAACTACATATGGTCAAAAACCCCAAAAATAATTGAACCGATCTAGCTTGATTCGGTGTCTATTGAAAAAGGCCCGTATCACCTTTGTTATTCTATCATTGTGGAATCAATAATTAAAGAACAATCTTGTCCTCCAATCCCGCCAGCCTTTTGATTTGATCATAAAGTTTGGAGAAGTTTTCCGGGGTTAAAGATTGTTTGCCGTCAGATAGCGCCCTATCCGGATCGGAGTGTACTTCCACCATTACCCCATCAGCCCCGGCCGCAACTGCTGCTTTGGCCACCGGAATTACCATATTCCATTTGCCTGTGGCATGACTGGGGTCCACTAAAACTGGTAGATGAGAAAGATGCTTGAGCAATGGCACGGCGCCAATATCAACCGTATTGCGGGTATAAGGTTCAAAGGTACGAATACCCCGTTCACATAAAATGATATTGGGATTACCTCTCATCAGGATATACTCAGCGGCTAAGAGCCACTCTTCAATAGTAGCTGATAAGCCTCTTTTTAGGAGCACTGGTTTTTTAAGCTTGCCCAACTCTTCCAGCAGGGTAAAGTTTTGCATGTTGCGACTGCCCACCTGGAGGATGTCAACTCCCTCCGCCAGGTAGTCCAAATCTCTGACATCCATAATCTCGCTCACCAGTGGTAAACCTGTCCTGGCGCGAGCCTCAACCATAATAGCAAGTCCTTCCCGACCTAGTCCTTTAAAAGAATATGGCGAAGTTCGGGGCTTAAAAAGACCGCCCCTTAATATATGGGCGCCCATGTTTTTGAGTAACAGTGCCATTTCCAGATAGGAATCCCTGCTTTCCACTGCACACGGCCCCGCGATAACTGTACAGTAGCCTTCACCAATCCAGAGAGTTTTCCCCGGTGTAGGTATCGGGACCAGGGTATTCTTATTTATATCATCACGAGCCGCCAATTTGAAAGGTTTCATAATAGTCCCCCACCACCTAAGGCATTAAGAATGTTTGCATTTAGTATAACATGAGCTAAACTTAAAAATACTAAAGATTATCGGAAGGAGAAATATATGTTCGAAAAATTGAGGCTCGCTATCTGCCAAATGCAGGTCTCTGATGACAAACCAGCTAACTTGCACCAGGCTGGAGAGATGATTGCCCAGGCGGCTGGCAGCGGGGCCCGGATGGTTGTTTTGCCGGAAATGTTTAATGCCCCCTACCAAACCGATCGACTGGCTGAATATGCAGAATCCTATCCTGGATTAAGCACCACTTTTTTATCTGATCTGGCCCGCCAAAATAAAATTCTGCTGGTGGGTGGCTCTATTCCCGAAAAAGATGCCCAGGGCAGGGTATATAACTGCAGTTATATATTTGATGAGCAAGGCAAGATGGTTGGCAAACATCGTAAAATACATCTATTTGATATCGATATTCCCGGCCAGATCTACTTTAAAGAATCGGAGGTGTTCACAGCCGGCGATAAACTACAGCTAATCAGCTATCAGGGCCTAGTTGCAGCGGTAATAATATGTTACGACGTTAGATTCCCGGAACTGGCCCGGCAGGCCGCCCTGGAGGGTGCACAAATGCTGATAATTCCGGCTGCTTTTAATCATACCACCGGCCCGGCTCACTGGGAGATGCTTATGCGAACCAGAGCCATTGACAACCAGTTATTCGTAGTCGCTGCCTCCCCCGCATATAATCCCGCCGCCAGTTACCATGCCTGGGGACATTCCATGGTCGTGGACCCCTGGGGAACAGTAATAAGCGAGGGTGGATCTGGTGAAGAAACGATCTACGCCGAAATTGATTTAGCTCAAATTGAAAAAGTCCGCCAGCAATTACCCCTGCTAAAGCACCGGAGGACCGATCTATATAAATTATCGTTTAACTAAAGTTGGAGAAAAAAATCCCCGTTGCCTAAAATCTTCAGGTCAACGGGGATTTCAATGCCTTTTTTGCTCGCTCTGGCAATTACTTAAAAAGCATGATGCAGCATCTTTTGCTGTTGTCGGCGCGCTAACACCGATAAAGTATAGTTCATAGCAAAATACGTAAAGGCTATCATGCCAAACAAGGTAAAGACCTGAGCCGTGCTGCCGTATTGGCCCATAATAATCATTCCTTTGCCGGTCAGTTCTTCAGTACCTACTGCCCAGACAAAAGAAGTATCTTTGATAACCGTAGTAAACTGGGAAACGATAGCCGGAATCATGTTCCGCAAGGCCTGGGGAAGAATTACATGGATCAGAGTCTGAGGATAATTGAAGCCCTGTGACTTGGCGGCCTCCCATTGCCCCGTTCCGACTGAATTAAGTCCTCCCCGGACTATTTCCGCAATCATGGCGGAAGTAAATACAGTTAGAGCTGCAACCCCTGCATTCATAGGAGTCATAGGCGACATAAAACGAAACGCTAAAACAAACAGGAGCAAAGGGGTATTGCGTACGGTTTCTATATAGGTAGCCGCCAAGGGGGACAAAAGCTTATGTTTTGAATCTCTCATAACCCCAAGAATCGTACCGAATACCATACTCAATACAATAGAAGCAACTGCAATGTATAGGGTAGTTAATAAACCTTGCCCCAGAAATCTAAATATTTCGGGTTTAAAAAGTTCCTGCATTAAATATTTCCCCCCAGCCTGTATTCCATGCGCCTGGCATAGGTTGCCAGAGGAAGACATAATGACAGATAAAGTATACCGGTTACTACGTAAGCAGGTCCGTAAAATATATTTTGGCTGGACCAGCAGTCAGCCTGATAGATCAACTCGCCGCCTGCTACCATGGCCAATACGGAAGTGTTCTTGATTAGATTTACCGCCTGATTAGTCATGGGGGGCAATGCAATCTTTTTTACCTGGGGAAGAATTATATAGCGCATTGCCTGCCAATAGTTAAATCCCTGCGAATAAGCCGCTTCCATCTGCCCTCGATGCACTGATTGGATTGATGCGCGGACGACCTCCGCTATATAGGCTCCATGGTAGATTCCCACTCCCAGTATCCCTACCAGAAACACTGGCAGGTTAATTCCCAGGTGGGGCAAGCCATGATAAAGGAAAAACACCTGGATAACCAGCGGGGTATTTTGAAAGAATTCAACATAGCCACGGTTAATTATCACGAATACCTTCAGATAACTGCTGCCTAGCACCCCAAAGATAACACCCAGAACCAGAGCCAACGCAAGCGCCAGAATAGATAACTCTATAGTATTCAAAAACCCTTCTGCAAAAATACGCCAATCCTTAAAAAGAGCCACCCATTTGAATCCGGCGAAAACTTGATCCACTATTTAATCCCCCACTTTTGGATTAGTTTATCAAGTTCTCCTGACTTTTTCATTTCATTAACTGTCTCATTTACTAATGTCGCCAGACCGGTATTGGCCTTTTTGCTAGCCACTCCATAATTTTGGGGACTGAAACGATCCGCTAATATAACCGTACTGTCATCAAGATAACCATTTAAAATAGCACCATCAACCGAGAAACAGTCGATACGGCCGGAATCCAAAGCAGTTTTTATTTCCGGATAGGTTCCGAATTCCAGGAAGGTTAATTTGATGCCATCCTTGGCAGCGGCTTCCTCGATGGCTTTTTTGGAAGTTGCACTCTGAGCAACCCCAATTTTCTTACCATCAAGACCCTTAAGACTAGTAATGCCGGATGCTTTTTTTACCATCAGGGCAACCCCGTCAGTAAAATAAGGATCAGAGAAATTATAGGAAAGTTTACGCTCATCAGTGATAGTGAAGGTGGCAATTACCAAATCAAGTTCGCCATTATCTAACAGAGGTCCCCGGGTTTTGGCGGTAACCGCGGAAGTTTTAATTTTGTTTTCATCACCCAGGATCTTTTTAGCGATGGCCCGAGCCAGGTCTATTTCCATACCTTCAGTTTTTTCAGTCTTAGGATCCTTGAGCCCAAATTTGGGTACATCAACTTTTACTCCTACATTTAGAACTCCCCGGTCCTTGATCGCTTTTACATCTGCAGCATCCGTGCCCGCTTTAGGTGCAGTGGTGGTTGGGGCTGTACCTCCCGAACTGCAGCCTACCATTAAAAATGAAACCATTACCATAAGACTAATAAAAAGTACCAATCGCTTTTTCATTACTTAATGTCCCCTCTCAAAATCTTTTTGGTCATCCTATAACTGCTGGGATTTGATTCTCATCTTAATCATTGGATCGGAGAATTTTATTTAGGAATAACTTGGTGCGATCTTCTTGTGGATTCTCAAAAAAGTGCTGTGCGGTTCCTTCCTCGACAATATTGCCTTCGTCCATAAAAATGACCCTATCGGCAACCTTGCGAGCAAATCCCATTTCATGGGTAACTACCACCATGGTAATACCCTCATGAGCCAGATCAACCATTACATCCAATACCTCATTTATCATTTCTGGATCCAAGGCCGAAGTAGGCTCGTCAAATAGAATTATTTTTGGTTGCATGTTTAAGGCCCGAGCAATTGCTACCCGCTGCTGCTGCCCACCTGAAAGTTGAGCGGGATAAGCATTGGCCTTGTCAGTAAGGCCTACTCGGTCCAAATACTCTAAACCTGATTTGACCGCCTGGTCTTTGGGAGTCTTCTTAATAATTATGGGGGCCAGGGTAAGGTTTTCGAGTACAGTTTTATGGGGATACAAATTGAATTGCTGGAAAACCATGGCTACTGATTCTCTCACCTGGGTTAATGGCGCATGGGGAGCAGTAATATCAATGTTATCAACAAAAACCTTACCGCTGGTAGGTGTCTCTAATAGATTCATGCACCTGATAAGAGTGCTTTTACCGGAACCGCTGGGGCCTATGATAACCAGCTTCTCGCCACTTCTTACTGTGAGGTTGATATCTTTTAAAGCGTGCAATGAATGAAAAAATTTATTTGCCCCTTCCAGTCTGATCACCTGATCATAATACCTCCTTCCATATACGTTTCATTCCAGACATACTATCATATTACTTATAATTGTCATATATATATTTATGTATAAATAACAAAATTGGTACATCTGCGCAATAAGCCTGTCTATTATCTGAACATAAAATTCCCCGCCACTTACGCCCATTAACTTAATTTTTCAGCCTGATTTTCCTTAGCTGATAATTATTCGACAATGATATTAAATAATCCTTCAGCTGAAATTGTATACCATATACAAAACGCCGAGGTAAACCCCGACGCAGCCAAACATTATTAGATTAAGTGTTTTTTATCAGGTCCTTCCGTAATTTAGCAGCATCCCGCAAATAAATATGGTTTATTTCCGACTGACTTTTACGGGTATTTACATGCACCAGCAACCGTATACAGAGGGGCATGGAACCTGGCACCTCAATCTCCTGAGAACACATTAAAGGTACTAAATGCAAACCCATGACTCGCGCAGCTGCAGCCGGAAAAGCGGACTTAATATCCGCGGTGGTGGTAAATATAATGCTGGCAATATCCTCTATGTCTATTTCATTCTGGCAAATAATTTCCTGTAAGACTTCAGTTGTTGCCTGTAGTACTTCTTCTGCTTTATCTTCCGGTATAGTTATCGCGCCTCTAATTCCCCTCACTGCCATCCTGCTATCCTACCTCTTTTCTTTATGGTACAGCCCGGTGTCCCAGCCCGATAGAAACTTCATCGAGATGGAGCAAGCCAATCCCGAAGAATATCGCTACGCTGATGTGATCTTTAAAACGGGCCACTCCTATTTTGCCCCCCACGTTTAGCCCGATGGCTTTAGGCATAATTTGAGCCAAAGCCTCACGAGTTGCCCCGGCCACTGCTCCTTCATCCGGGTGGGTGTCTTTGATAACCCCTTCTCGCTTGGCTGCCACCACGGCCCTTTCTACAATCTTGGCCACCGAGGCAATAAATTCACCCCCATAATCAACCGCTACCGCTTTAATACCGTATTCCTCGAATAATGATTTTTTCAAAGCTATTTCTTCGGGCCGGGTTAGAGATAAGGCCATTTTGATAGCTGCCGTCGCCACAATTTTACTTCCTACTTCCACTCGCAAACCACCTCGCTTTTCCTAGCTTCTATTTTACTATAACTTTACCTATCATTACTATGGTTTGATTGGCGGTATAGGTTTGATTGGAACTGGGGTAGGCGAGATTGGAAGAAACGGACACAATTTTATAATCAATGGGAAAGTTGTAAGCCGAAGAATCTATTTCCACCGTGTCACCGGCCCTTATATCTATTTTGACTTGCTTTTCCGTAAAATTAAATTTTTCCCGGCCATTTATGAGTATTTTGGCTTTGGGCAAAGATGAATACTTTTCCACGCCAATGGTAAGCATGGTTTGGGGTGACTTGGATTCCTCAACTATCAGCGCGGTATCCCTCTCTTGAGGGTAATTGACCGGAACTTCCAGGTTTTGTCCTTCCATTCTTTCACCCCAGCTTAGATAAAAGCGGATTGGGTCAGCAGTCATTAATCCTTGGGCGACAACCATTAAAAGCAAACTAAAGATAACAAAACGTATCAGACCTTTTTCGACTCGGCTTATAAACTCTTTCAAAATACTATCCCCCTCAGGTTTCTCTCTCTATCTTATGCCTGAGCCAGGGCCTTTATCCATGGAATGTGTTTTATTAGCCGGGATTATTTCGTAAGCCCCAGGATAGAAACAGCCAGGGCGGCCGCTCCGTAGCCATTGTCAATATTGACGACCCCCACCCCGCTGGCACAGCTGTTCAACATAGCCAGTAAAGCAGCTAAGCCATTAAAACTTGCCCCGTAACCTACGCTGGTAGGCACTGCAATCACTGGCTGTTTGGTCAAACCTCCTACCACGCTGGCCAGGGCACCTTCCATACCAGCTACTACAATAATAACCTGAGACTGATTAATATGCTGGATCTGATCGAATAGGCGATGAATACCCGCTACCCCTACATCATAAAAGCGGTCGGCCTGGCCTCCCATTATTTCGATGCATAAGGCTGCTTCTTCGGCAACCGGCACATCAGCGGTGCCAGCTGTTACTATTGCTACCTTGCCCAAAATGGGTGATGTAGAACGCTGTAAATATACTAACCGCGCTGCGGGGTTATATTTAATATCCGGAATGACCGTTTTAACTGCCGCAAACACCTCTGGTCCAGCCCGGGTACCGATGATATTAGAGTTGTGCAATGCCAAACGCTGAAAGATTACCGTGATTTGATCAATGGTCTTTCCCGCGCAATAAATAACTTCCGGAAAATTATCTCTGATGGCCCGATGATGATCCAGTTTAGCAAAGCCCAGATCCTCATAAGGCAGTTCTTTCAAGGCCAAATAAGCTTCTTCTATTTCCAATTGTCCGTCTTTTACCCTATTTAGAATTTGGTACAACTGCTTTTCATTCATTACGTCTGCTCTTTTCCGGCGATTTTATATCCCTCTAAATCCAACGACAAACTACTAAACCCAAACTTTTTCACCCGCTCTATTATTATCTGTCTCAAGCTGAATGCCTTTTCCAGATCTCCCGGGGCCAACTCCAGGCGAGTTTCACCCGCGTTCCACCGAATCCTGACCAGCTCAAAACCCATGGCATGGAGGGCATCTTCCGCCCCCTGAATTCGTTCCAGTAACGGCAATTCAATTCGGTGCCCGGTCTTTATTCTAGTAGCCAGGCAGGACTCCGTTTTTTTGCCGGCAAATGGAAGCTTGTAATCCTGAGCTATGATCCCAATATCTTCTTTGCTGATCCCGGCTTCCAGTAGCGGGCTAGTGATTCCTGCTTCTTCTAAAGCTTTCATTCCGGGCCTGTACTCGTCCAGGTCATCAAGTACGGAACCCTCGATAAACCTGGCCTTCTCATATTCTGTCGCCAGCGACAATAAAAAGGCCAACCTCTCCCGCTTACAGTAATAACAGCGCAAAAGGTCATTAACCAGGAATTCTTCACTGTGCATCTCCGGTCCCGGATAAATATTATGTTTTATATTAAGCCAGGCGGTGATCCTCTGGGCATCCTGAATTTCTCTAAGCGGAGTAGTAGGCGAGCAAAAAGTAATCGCCTGAATCTGCTCAACCTCCAATGCTCGTGAGCATGCCCATAGAAGGAAGGAACTGTCCAATCCCCCGGAGTAGGCCACTACTACTGGAGCCATGGCTTTAATGCTGGCATCCAGCTGACCCAGTCTACTATAGCTTTCAGTTTTCCGGGGCAAAATTAACTCCTGCAAGAAATGCCTCCCTGTTGCCGAAAACTGCCGCAGGTACCACGCTATAACTAAATTATGGCCTTTACGAGTAGTTTTCCTTATTGAGTAATAATATTAGAACCAGCAATTAATAGCAACACATATTGGGCAAAAAAAGTGGCCCCCTTGGGAGCCACTGCCGCTTATGAATTCAACCTGTTAAAAGGCTCGGGTCAAGCAACCATCTTTCTCCATCAAGAACACCTGGCTGACCTTTTGGGGCGCGCTTGGTTATTTCCAATTATCAATCTTACGAATCAAATAATCCTTGAATACCGCTAATTCCTGGCTAACCTTGAACAGTAGTTTCTCCATATCGCGTTTGGAAAGCAGCAGCTCTTCGGGCTCAATTATTTCTACCGTTCTAAATTCTTCTTTCATCGAAAATTTAATAGCATCCTCAATAGTATCAGCATAAAAAATGATCGTCACCGGGGCATATGCCAGTTTTTTGCCGCTTATCTCATCCGTAACCAAATAGACTTCCTGAGTCATTTCTATATCTTCGATACGTATTCCCTGGACCGGCACATTTCTAATCAGGGACACCTGCTGCTGCCTGGTCTCTTCCGCAACCTGCTCAACATTCTTGCCGCCAAACACCTTGCCCGATTTAGATCTGCCTAAATAATCCAAACGTAGTCTGATTTTAATTTCAGCCAAATTTCTTCAACTCCTGTCCAATATACTACCTGATTTTCTAAACCCATCATACATCATAAATCTAACTTTGTTTTATATATTTCAGCTTGGCTCCATAAATACCTAGAAATTTATAACCACCCAGTTCCAATTCTATTTTGCAGCAAATAACGCGGACGCTTGCAAGCGCTTAACTTCATCCAGCTGCAGATATCTATACTTGCCAACATCTACCCCTTCCAGAGTGAGAAAGGCCAAGGCGACTCGCTTCAGACTTAGGACCGGGTGTCCGATAGCAGCACACATTCTCTTGACCTGTCTTTTGCGCCCTTCGTGGATCATAAGCTCAATCACTGAATTGCTATCATCCCGACTGATAAGACGAACTTCAGCTGGTGCAGTTATGCCATCCTCAAGGTTAACTCCTTCCCTCAAAAGGTTTAGACTATTATTGGTTATACGTCCCACTACGCAGGCTACGTATCTCTTGACTATTTTATAACGAGGATGAATCATTAGGTTGGTAAACTCTCCATCGTTAGTCAGCAGCAAAAGGCCCTCGGTATCATAATCCAATCGACCTACCGGATATATTCGCTCTTGTATATCTCCCGCCAAATCCAATACCGTAGGTCTCCCCTGAGGATCATGGGCTGCACTAATATAACCCGCCGGTTTATTAAGCAAGATGTATACCAGTGGTTCCGCTCCAACTACCCGGTTGTCAAATTCTATGCGGTCAACTTCGGCCTCAACATCGGTAGCCACATCGGTAATTATAGCCCCGTTTAGCTTTACTCTGCCATTCTCTATATATTCTTCCGCCCTGCGACGGGATGCGATACCGGCATGAGCCAAATATTTTGCCAACCTCAAACAAAAACACCCTTTTCGAGACTATTGACTTCCCAATAGTCTGATATTATATGCTATTATTCTACAGATAACACCGTTATCCTTCCTCTAAACCGAATATTGATGAGCAGAATAAATATTTTTAGATAATACTATGTTTGTATCTGTTATTATTTAATTATCTTCACAACGACTAGGAAATATTATTTATTTTATGGAGGAGACAATGGAGAAAAAAGCAGTTGACAAGGCGAAAATAGAACTAGCTTTCAAGCTCATGCTGGAGGCCATAGGTGAAGACCCCCAACGTGAGGGACTGGTCGATACTCCCCAAAGAGTAGCCCGCATGTATGCAGAGATATTCTCGGGAATGCAGGAAGATCCCCGTGACTTTCTGAATGTATCTTTTACTGAGTATCACGATGAACTGGTGCTGGTAAAGGATATTCCGGTTTATTCAATGTGCGAACATCACTTTCTGCCCTTTTACGGTATGGCTCATGTAGCCTACATCCCCAAAGGCGGAAAAGTAGTGGGTATTAGCAAACTGGCCCGCGTAGTAGAAACTTTTGCGCGCCGGCCGCAGCTGCAGGAGCGTCTGACTTCCCAGATAGCTGACTGCATTTTCGATACCTTACAACCCATGGGCGTAATGGTAATAATCCAAGCGGAGCATATGTGCATGACCATGCGGGGCATAAAAAAACCCGGTGCCCTGACCGTGACTTCCGGGGTCCGAGGCATATTCGAAACCCGCGCCCAGACCCGCGCCGAACTCTTATCGCTAATACTTAAATAGCAGTAAATTCAGGGTAAATTCAGGGACGGTTCGAGACCACTGATAAACACCTAATAGAAAATAACAAAAATACAATT
>CAZYJA010000007.1:0-7776 GCA_964647245.1 uncultured Syntrophomonas sp.
GCACCCAACACAAAATAGGCTGGCTTAACGCTAAATAACTGCGGTGCCATAACTGCGGTGCCAGGCACCACTTATTGGAACAATAAGTGGTGCCTGGCACCGCAGTTATTTGAGGCACCGCTAATTATTTGCCACCGTGCGTCTTCAGCTTAAATACCTTTGAAAACGGGGGGTCTTTTTTCTTTGAAGGCGGCCAGGGCTTCCTGCATATCTCCAGTTGAAGTACACGTGATCTGAGCAAAGGCTTCGAAATTAATCTCTTCCTCTATGCCGCGGTTCAGACCTTGATAGACTGCCTGCTTTATAAAACGGGCCGGTATAGGCGGATTATTAGCGATGCGACCAGCCAGAGCCAGAGAGAAATCCATAAGCTTTTCAGGTTCAACTACATGATTTACCAGACCTATCCGCAGCGCTTCCTGTGCATCAATGGTATCGCCGGTCAGGCATAGTTCCATGGCTTTGGCAGTACCAACCAAACGGGGCAGCAGATACGTACCGCCCATACCAGGATTAATCCCGATTTTAATAAAAGACATGGCCAGCTTGGTGTCAGTGCTGGCTATTATCATATCACAAGCCATAGCCAAACAAACCCCGGCGCCGATGGTATGTCCCTTTACGACTGCAATAGTGGGTATCTCCAGGCTTCTTATCGAAAGAAATGTTTGATAGAACTTGACTACGGTTTGATGAGCCCCTGCTGGTGGCTGATCATACATTTTAAAGGTGGATCTCATATCAGCCCCTGAACAAAAAGAACGGCCTTCACCAGTAAGTATCAGAACTCTGATATCCTGATCGCATCGTAATTGCTCAATTAGCAGTCCAAATTCTTCATTCATCTTATGGGTCAAAGCGTTCAAGGTTTCAGGTTTGTTCAGGGATACAATCGCTATTTTGTCTCGTTTCGCCAGGGACAGGGTTTCAAACTCCATTAATAATTCCTCCTATTATAAATACAATAAATTACCGATCAGTTACCCGCCTGGCCTTTAAAGGCCCCGACTGACCGGCTTTGAGATTAGGGGTATCCCGATTTTCAGGTCCAAAATCTCCACTCGCTGAATTACTCTCTATTAGAATTTCTCCACAACCAACCTAAATCCTGCTAATACAGCTAAATATTGAACTGCCAAAGGGGGAGTCAGGGGGCGGTTCTCTTCCATCCCCCTGACTCCCCCTATACCGGGCCGTTACTTTAAGGTTTTATCCAAAAAATCCAGAACCTTGTTGACGTTTTGCGCATTATTGAACGGTTCACCACCATGGCCGACCCCGGGCATTATTTCCAGAGTTACTTTATCCTTGCCCAGTACAGCCGCCAGTTTAGCTGCAAATATAGTCGATTGCTGGACCGGAACCCAGACATCAGCAGTCCCATGTTGAATGAAGACCGGCGGGTCATCCGGGGTAATATAGGTTTCAGGGTTAGCTTGCCTGGCCAGCTCGGGAACCTGATTGACTTGTTGGCCCAAGTACTTGGAACCGTAAGAAGTAGGGATATTGGTTACAAATCCTTTAACCCCGCTTTCCTTATACTGTTCATCCATAGTTAACAAATTCATAGGTCCGCACCAATCAACCACCGCCTGCACCCGATCAGAATAATCGGGATTTCCCAGGGATAAATCCTGCAGTTCCTTAACATCCCCCGAGGTCCCGGCCAGAGCTGAGAGCGTTCCCCCGGCGGAGCTGCCCCACACCGCGATTTTGTCGGGGTTAAGGTTGTAGCGCTTAGCGTTGGCCCTTATGAAACGGATGGCAGCTTTTACATCATGAATCTGAGCTGGGAAAAGAGCCTCATCGCTCAATCTATAGTTAACCGAAACCACCGCATAGCCTCGATCACGTCCGGCCCAGGCAGAAAGCGCGTCCGTACCAACTTTATCCCCGGTACAATAACCTCCGCCATGGATGGATACGATCACCGGATAAGGTCCTTCAAATTGATCCGGAATATAGATATCCAGCTTTTGAAATGGGGACAGATCGGCATAGGAAACATCAGTCCATTTATATAGGCTGGAATATAAACTTCTTAAGGTTGAAGGTGCCGCTGCGACGAGTATTACCAATACCAATACAGTTATGATAGCAATTAAGGCTTTTTTCAAAATAAATGCCTCCTTAAAATAGTTACATGGCCTGACTATTATATTCCGAGCGGGAAGGCTCATCATGGTTGGGGTTAAA
Organism: uncultured Syntrophomonas sp.; assembly: GCA_964647245.1. Taxonomy (GTDB): domain Bacteria; phylum Bacillota; class Syntrophomonadia; order Syntrophomonadales; family Syntrophomonadaceae; genus PHAA01. Next base: position 2,197 of record CAZYJA010000007.1, read on the forward strand.
TTGGGATATGGCCGGACCAGGCGCATACGAATCACGACCGGTAAGTAAATTTCCTAATGGAATTCGGATCCTGCTCATAGCGAAACAAGCCCCTAAGCTTAATGCCGAACAAATTGCGAACACCACCATAACTTGGCCAATAGTACTCAGCCAGGGCATATACTTGTCAACCAACGCATCCACATAAAAAAGTACCCCGGCGTGGATGAAATAACATCCGAGCGAATAACGACCGAATGTAGTTAGAATTTGCCTAATATGCTTATGTCGCATGAAAAAGGTCATAGCTAAGTAATAAGTCATTAATAATGAGGACGTAATAAAGACTACCATCATATAATTCAGAGGTCCGGTTAATTGGTTGTTTAGAATATAGCTGCCGGTTGAAATATGACTCGATTTTATTAAGTAATAAAAGATCAGGCTAAAAGACCAGAGATAAACAAAAATATTAGTTTTCAGGGTAGTTTTCAGAAAATCCCTAAGTCTATCAACATAAAGCCCGGCGAATGCGCCCAGCATAAAATAGAAAATCCAACTGACAAAGATCCGGTCCCGATAGCCATATAAGGTCTGCAATAGGGGTGATTGAATGCTTTCTATAATAATAGGGGACTTATACTGGAATAAGGCCAACAAGCCCACATTAAAAACAAAGCAAACTGCCAGCGTGATTATATTCCTCACCTTATTGCGGGACAGCAGGCCTCTGAATAGTGGAAACAGTAAATAAATCTGGAGCACTACCACCATAAACCACAAATGGAAATAGCCTTCCCCAGATAAAGTGAGCTTAGCGACTTTCCGGATCACGGTGCCTAAATCGCTGGCGGGAATGCCATTTATAAAGCTCACCCAAACAAAGTATACGATAGTCCAGATAAAATAGGGCAATAAAATTTGGGTAAACCTCTTCTTAATGAAATTCCCATAGTGGAACTCGCCCTCGCCATAATTATAAACCAGGACCAGCCCGGTGATAAAGATAAACATAGGGACTGCATATCGGACCAGAGTCAGTAGAAAGGCCGCTGCCAAGGCCGATCCTTTAGCGATATCAGGTTGGTAAATAAAGCCGGCCAAGGTGTGTTGCATGACTATGGCCAAAAAAGTTAACCCTCTTAAGATCTCGATTTCGTCGATGCGATTTTTGAGCATTTTTTCCTCTCCTTATATATCCATCCAAGTCATAAAGATACCTTTTAATGCAAAAATAATCAATATTCAACATCAACCAAGATTTTCACCTATAATAAACATGTTATTGAGAAAGGCAGCGATTCATGCCCCAACCAGGCTTGAATAAAGAAGGAGGGTTAACCATAAAAATCATCGATCTCACCAATTCTATTTCCCCAGCCATGCCGGTCTTCCCAGGAACTGAATCACCGGTGCTGCAAAAGGCCAATACCCTGGAAAAAGACGGGTTCATCGAAACGGTCATCACCATGTCATCCCATACCGGAACCCATGTCGACGCACCCGCGCACATGTTTGCCGACGGGCTAACCCTGGATGAGTTCCCCATCGAGCACTTCATTGGCAACGCGGCCCTATTGGAATTTACCGGTCACGGGACTAGAATAGACGTGCAGGACCTGGAGCAGTATGCCAGACTGCTGGCAGATGAGGTAGAATTTGTCATCCTGAGAACCGGTTGGAGCCAGTACTGGGGAACTGATCAGTATTTGGCCGGATTTCCCAGCCTAACTGAGGCCGCAGCCACCTGGCTAAGCCAATTTCATATTAAAGCCATAGGCATTGATGCTATTTCCATTGACGCCATGGATAGCCTGACCTTTTCCGTGCACAAGATATTGATGCAGCAAAATATTCTAATCGTCGAAAACCTGACCAATCTGGCGACCCTGGAGGTAAACCAATTTGTATTCTCAGTCATGCCCCTAAAAACTCAATCCGCCGACGGTTCACCCGCCCGCGCCGTTGCTATGATGGCACCCGGGCTCTATCCATTTAAGAAGTAAAATGAGCTATAATGTTATGGCAAAGGTTAAAATGTTACTATATAATAGCCATCGATAAGTTCACCAAAATAAAGGAGGCATCTACATGAGCGATAGTATTAATTGGGTCCATGAGCAACGTTGCCTAAAAACAGTCAAGTCTTTACAGAAACATGGCTTTGGGGCAGTCTATTGTGAAAACCGCCAAAGAGCCTATGAAAATATTATCGGTGAGGCCCAAAAAGCGCAGTCGATAGGTTTCGGCGGCTCAGCCACTATTGACCAGCTGCAGATAAAAGCTGGGTTAGGCACCATGGGCAAGGAATTATTAATCCATGGCCGCCCGGAATTGTCACCAGCTGAGAAATTGGCGATCAGACACCGTCAGCTCACCTGTGATTTGTTTCTATGCAGCAGTAATGCCGTCACACTGGCTGGACAACTGGTAAATATTGATGGCTATGGCAACCGGGTAGGCGCGATGTCCTTTGGGCCTAAAAAAGTGGTGGTAGTCGTGGGCCGCAATAAGATAGTTGAAGACACTGAGGCCGCCATGAAAAGAATAAAAACCTATGCAGGGCCGATGAATGCCCATCGCTTAAAAAAGACCACCCCCTGTGCGGTAACCGGCTTCTGTAACGAATGTAAATCTGACGAGCGGATTTGTCGGATTACGGTAATCCTGGATCGCCAGCCTTCAGCCAGTGACATAACAGTATTGGTGGTCAATGAGGATTTAGGGTATTAAGCCACTCTTTATCTGGTTTTCATCTGTTCGGCGAATTTTTGCCAGGTCGGGGTAGCCTTTAGGAAATCTCCCAGCTCGCCGAGCGGAGAGTACCACAGGAGGGCAGTAGCAAGTTCAACCGTTCCCAGCACTCCACTTATGGTAGCCGGCCATCCGGTAATTAGCTGACTGCCGGACAGGAAGAAAAAACAAAAGGCAAAAATATAACGAGCAATGACGCCATCTCGACTAAGCATAAGAACCCCTCTTTCGTCGCTTTTATCGGAGCTGATGAAGGTATTGGCATAATCTAAATCAAAAAGTATCGCTTTTAGTATCAGGTCAAGCCGATTGATTATATGCGTGGCGCGAAGTGTCAACATATGGAACACTGGCTGCGTTCCGCGGATAAATGCCAGTTTCGAGGTTATTTACGGTATCCTGTGATATAATATTTAACAGAACTAAAGATCTAGGAGGATAAAAATTATGGAAGAAAATAACCAGGATCAACTAGAAATCATGCGCCAGCTCATAGCCAAGAAGAAAGAGAAGAGTGCCTCCCAGGGCAGCTTGAAGCGTGGTCCCGAGGACAGATTTGGTACCACCAGCCCCAGCCATAAGAAGCAGAAAAAGGGTGGCCTGTCACCCAAATAGCGGGTGTCTAAGTCGAAAGGGAGTATTGGCTCTGGAACAGATATTTAACCGCATCTTGGCCGAAACCCAGATATCGCTAAAACAGATAAAAGCGGTAACCCAATTATTAGATGACAGTAACACCGTTCCGTTTATTGCCCGGTATCGCAAAGAGGTTACCGGCGGTCTGGATGAAAACGAAATTCGCTTAATCGAAGAGCGATTGAAATTCCACCGTAATTTGGAGCAGCGGAAGGAAGAAGTAATTCGACTTATCGATGCTCAGGGTAAGCTGACCGACGAGCTGACTGCCCAAATCAGACAGGCGGTCAAGCTCATCGAGATCGAAGACATCTATCTTCCCTATCGCCAGAAACGGAAAACCCGCGCTTCCATGGCGCGGGAAAAGGGACTGCAGCCTTTGGCGGACTACTTATTGTCCTTCCCGGCCACCGGGAATCCTGACCAGGAAGCAGCCCGCTACCTTTCCGATTCGGTTCCAACCATTGAAGCTGCGGTGCAGGGCGCCATGGACATTATTGCGGAGCAAGTGTCAGAAGACGCCGCCGCCCGGCGGTGGATACGGGACTATAGCCGCAGATCGGGCATGCTGGTGGTTAGCACCAAAGATGCCAAGACCGAATCACCCTACCGGATGTACTATGATTACCAGGAACCGGTGAGCCGAATACCTCCTCATCGCATATTGGCGATAAATCGGGGCGAACGTGCGGAAATACTGAAAGTAGCGATTACCGTAGAGGGCGACAAGATCATAAATTTCCTGAACCAGCGTTACGTGCAGCCAGCCACGACCGCGGCCTATGTTAAGGCTGCCCTGGAAGACGGTTACGCTCGGCTCATCAAACCCTCCATCGATAGGGATCTGCGCAACGAACTAAGTGAAAAAGCCGAAGAACATGCCATTCATATATTTGCTAAAAACCTGGGCAGTCTCTTATTACAGCCGCCGGTCAAGGGGCAGGTCATTTTGGGCCTGGACCCGGCTTATCGGACCGGTTGTAAATGGACGGTAGTGGACGACACCGGCAAAATGCTCGAAGTGGGAGTGGTATATCCCACCCCTCCCCAGAGGAAAACCGCCGAAGCTGAGACCATACTTCTAAAACGCATCCAAAAGTATGGGGTAACCGCCATTGCTATTGGCAATGGTACCGCTTCCCGGGAAACCGAGCAGTTTGTGGCGGCTATGATTAAGAATCACGATTTGCCAATTCCCTATACGATCGTCAGCGAAGCCGGGGCCAGTGTTTACTCAGCCTCGAAACTGGCCGGACAGGAATATCCTAACCTGGACGTGGCTGAGCGCAGCGCCATATCAATAGCCCGGCGAGTGCAGGATCCTCTGGCGGAACTGGTGAAAATCGAGCCTAAGGCCATCGGGGTAGGACAGTATCAGCATGACCTGCCGGCGAAAAAATTGGATGATAATTTGACTGCGGTGGTAGAATCAGCGGTAAATCAGGTGGGGGTAGACCTCAATACCGCTTCGGCATCTCTGCTATCCTATGTTTCCGGGCTTTCCTCGACTGTGGCTAATAATATAGTCGAATACCGGGACAATAACGGCAGATTTAAAAATCGCAAACAACTACTGAAGGTGGCGAAGTTGGGGCCCAAATCATTCCAACAAGCGGCCGGTTTCCTGCGGATCTATGAAGAAGGCGAGGTCCCTCTGGATGCCACCGCAATCCATCCGGAATCCTATGCCCTGGCGATGAAAGTACTTGAAGTGGCGGAAGCCAGCCCGCGGTGGCGGCGAAACTGGGAGCCCTGAACCTAAAAAGCCTGGCGGCCAGCCTGGGAGCAGGGGAGCCCACCCTGAAAGATGTGGTTGACTGTCTATTGAAACCGCATCGTGACCCACGCGAAGACTTACCCCAACCCATTTTCAGGACCGATGTACTAAGCATAGAAGACCTGACTGCCGGCATGTTGCTGACCGGCACCGTAAGAAATGTAGTTGACTTTGGAGCCTTTGTAGATATCGGGGTAAAAAACGATGGCCTGGTTCACCTTTCCGAATTGGCGGATCGTTATATTCGGCATCCCATGGAAATCGTAGCAGTTGGAGATGTAGTAACCGTGCGGGTCCTGTCAGTTGACCGGGAACGCGGCAAAGTATCCCTGTCCATGAAGGTGTGACAAGGGATGACAAGCAAGCCCAGGGTGATGACAATGGGGAAGGTTCTCGGTAGCACAGCCTTAAAGTTCCCCGAGGGCGGTGTCACC
>CAZYJA010000007.1:7796-22284 GCA_964647245.1 uncultured Syntrophomonas sp.
AGAACCCTCCCTTGGCTTACTTAATCATACATGGTGTTGTAATTTGCTGATCTCATATGCCTGATACCATCCTCACGCCTCTCATAGCTGCCACATAGGGTCTCATCTTCGGCCGCACCGTTGTGGACATTTTGATAAGCGTCTACCTCAATACCAGAAAGTTGACACAAATTTTCGTGGAAATGTTTGCAGCTGCTCACATTACAGGCAATGACCTGATGGCCATCTTTTTCACTCATTCAGAAACCTCCCTGCCTTTTTTAAGCTAGTTTGTGGGATTTCTGAAAATTTATTCGTGGGGCTGGAGTCTATTGTGAGCCGGCGACTCCCCCGGAGACAATGAAGGTCATCATATCGGCACTGTTAGTATCCAGAGGCTGTACATGAGCACGGGGAAAAATCAATAGCTGACCGGCGAAGTTATATGACTGGGGAACATATACCGACACATAATCATCCAGACCGAAGCTGCTGAGGGATTCGCAGGTGATAAAGCCCATGACATGAGCAGAGCTTTCAGTCCCGAGTTTTACCAGCACTGGTTTATTGAAGCTTTTCTTGTCACCGACAAAAGCATTCAGCAAATCCTTTACTGATCCATAGAGCAATTTCACCAAGGGCAGCCGATTAATTATTTTATCCAGCCATATAAAGATCCGCTTGGTAAGGAAGTTGGACACCAGAAAACCTACCAGGACAATCAGGAGAATGGTGGCAACAAAGCCCACCCCAGGTACAATACCCAGTCCCGGCAGGGGGATTTTTAGAATTCCATCCACTTTGACGAATATTATATAAAAGATATAAATGGTCAGGAAAATAGGGACCATGAAAAGCAATCCCCGCGAGAAATAATGAACTAATTTTTTCATAATAGCCTCCGTTTTATTTGGTTTTAATAATCGAGAATCCATAGCAAACACCCTTGTTAACAATTATAGCCTACTATATCCATCTAAAAACAAAAAAAGTATTAACCGAAGATTTAAATTTAATTGCGATTTTGGTATACAAGGATTTACCAGTATGAAATAATAAGAAAGTATGATCAAAATAGCTATAAAAATAGCCATATTTGGTTAATATAAATAACAAAATCTTTATTACAAAAGGAGCAATCGAAGTATTGAAAACATTTGATGAACTGAACATTGAACCTCAGATCCTGCAGGCGCTAAGCAATATGGGATTTGAGGAACCCACTCCCATTCAGGAAATGACGATCCCTATCGCCATGATGGGCCGGGATCTTATCGGTAGAGCGCAAACCGGAACCGGGAAGACGGCCGCTTATGGCATACCCCTGATAGAAAAATGCGAGCTGAATTATGAACAAATCCAGGCCATTGTCATTACCCCTACGCGCGAACTGGCCATGCAGGTGGCGGAAGAGCTCAATAAAATTGGGCAGTATAAGCGAATCAAGTCCTTGCCCATCTATGGGGGGCAGGATATAGAAAGGCAGATTAGAGCTCTGAAGAACCGCCCCCATATTATCGTGGGGACCCCCGGCCGATTAATGGATCATATGCGTCGCCGAACCATCAAACTACAGCAAATTAAAATGGTGGTTCTGGATGAAGCGGATGAAATGCTGAATATGGGCTTTAAGGAAGATATTGAAGAAATACTTAAGCAGGCTCCCCAGGTACGGCAAAATCTGCTTTTCTCGGCTACCATGCCACCCCATATTCAGGTCTTGGCGCGGGAGTTCATGAACAACCCGGAAATGATTCACATCGATCCCCGCGAGGTAACGGTGGCCAATACCGAACAACAATACATCGAAACCCCCGAGCGGGAAAAGCTGGAGGTCTTGTGTCGTTTGCTGGATATTCAGAATCCGGATTTGGCTATTGTTTTTGGGCGTACCAAACGTCGCGTTGATGAAATCGCGGAAGCCCTAAGTAAGCGCGGATACTCAGCTGAAGGCATCCATGGTGATCTGAGCCAAAACATGCGCGATACCGTAATGCGTAAGTTTAAAACCGGTATTATAGATATTTTGGTAGCCACCGATGTCGCAGCCCGGGGGCTCGATATTACCGGAGTTACCCATATTTATAATTTTGATGTGCCTCAGGATCCGGAAGGTTATGTGCACCGCATCGGCCGAACCGGTCGGGCGGGAGAAACCGGCCTGGCAACCACCCTGGTTACTTCACGGGAAATAAATCATCTAAAATATATCGAGTCGCTGATCAAACATAAGATAACCCGCCGACCTATGCCTACTGCCAATGATGCTTTAGCCGGATTGCAGCGGGTAGTTGTCGATAACCTTTTGGCGACTGCCATGAAGGAAGATATCAGGCTATATAGAGGTGTAGCTGAGAGTCTATTAGAAGAACATGACTCGGTAACCCTCTTAGCGGCTGCTTTGAAGACGTTGACTCGGGAACCGAACGAAAATCCCATGCAGATGTTGAGCAGTGCTCCCCCCATCCCCTTGAAAAGTCTGGAGCACAGAGATAATCCGAAAAAGGGTTTCCGCCGGAAACCCAGCCCGCCCAGAAATCCCCGCAAGAATTATTAAAATTAGGCGTGTCATGGGCGTGTCAAAAATGACCGTCCCCATGACACGCCCCCTTTGTCCCCCCCTCCGACATTCGATATAAATAAGCATATAGGTACATAAATATATTGGTGTAACTTATTAGGATATATCGTATAATTAACAAGGCTTTATGCCCTCATACTAACGTGACAAGGGGGACGGTTCTTGGTGACACCGCCCTCGGGAACTTTTTCGGCGGTGTCACCAAGAACCGTCCCCCCCTTGTCACGCAGCGATATTCTATTTGGGAAGGGAATAATAAGTGCACCACCTACATAATTTGAGATTTGCTATGGAATATGTCAATTCGTTTGGTTGGTTAGCTCCGGCGGTGGCTCTGATATTGTTTGTGATTCAGGGCGCTGTTCCGGTATTTCCTTATGCGGCATTGGTGGCCATGGCGGTGATATTATTTGGCTTCAAAGTGGGATTTGTCATCTCCATAGGCGGGGCAACCCTGGGATCGGTACTTTGTTACTGGATTTGCCGCCGCTTAGGAAGTGATTGGTTCAATCGCAAAGTACTGCGGCGTTGGGGCTATGATAAAACCCCAATAAATACGGGCATAGCTTTCTGGGGGATTGTGTTAGCCCACCAGGTTCCGGTATTTCCCAGCGCAGTAATAGCTGCTACCGCCGCTTTGAGTCAGATTCCTCCAGGGAGCTTTGTAGTTGCCACCGCGCTGGGTTTGGTGCCCTGCACCATGGTCTATGGCGGAGTAGGTTTCTTCCTGTTTAACCTGGAAGCCGTGCATGAATTCCTGCCTATTTTGGCTATTCTCCTCCTGGTCCTGTTTTTATACCAAAGAATTATAAAGAAAAGGCCAGCTCCCCAAGCCGCTCCCCAACCAGATCCCCAACCAGATCCCCAACCAACTCCTCCAATAACTTCCCAGACCAAGAAATCTGTTGCCCTGGCCCGGCACGGATTTTATGAGAAGGATTAGGTTATTTATTCATAGTTCCTTAAATAGAATTTAACAAGTATACTTGTTCTAGCCGGATGAGCAACAAACAAGTAAATGGAGGTTTAAATGGCATGGAGTTGGAACAATGCCTTAATTTCATACTGACCAAAGCACAACACAATGTGCACCAGATTTTCAAGGCCGAGTTGGCACCACATGGAGTTACGCCAGGACAATATGCGGTTTTAAGATGTCTTTGGGATGAAAATGGTTTAACCGCACGCAGGTTGGCCGAACGACTATGCCTGGATGGCTCTACCATAACCGGTATACTCGATAGGATGGAACAGAGGGGCTTGATCGCAAAACTGGTTGACCCCAAGGACCGGCGCGCCTTGCAGGTAATGTTGACCGCTACTGGTCTGGAACTGCAAGAACCACTATCCCAGGCCATTATCAATGCCAATCAGACCGCCCTGTTAAATATCGACACGCAGCAAGCCGAAGTTTTAAAACAATTGTTGCACCACATTGGCACCACTGAATGAGTATATGTCACCAACATCTCTGGTGTAAGTCTGCCATGGGGACATTCCTGCTTTGCAGGTGTGTCCCCCCACGAACATCCCATGTGTAAGTTATACCATGGGGACATTCCTGCGCACAGGTGTGTCCCCTCACCAACATCCCAGGTGTAGGGTCAATCCAAGGGGACCTTTGCAGGTGTTTCCCCTCACTAACATCCCCAGTGCATTTGTATTATTTTTGGCAATTCTGATTAAAGTTGACAAAACTGAATGGTTGACCCTAGAATTTAAGTTGAGGAAGGTTCCTTTACCCCCTGAATTGATAATAGGAGATGATGAAGGATGCTCCGCATCATAACCTGCTTTAAATGGGTCATTGATCACGCTGATATCAGGACGGCCTCAAGCTGCCGAGAACTGTTGCTCGATCCGGCGTCTTACCGGATCAGCGATTACGACCGCTCGGCCATTGAAGAGGCGGTAAGCCTACAGGAGAAGCATAGCGGCACCGCCGCAGCGATAACAGTTGGCCCCCCCGCGGCCCGCAAAAGCTTAGCCGACGTATTGTCCCGCGGACCAGATAAGGCCTATTTCATCAATGATGCTTCCTTCGACAATCTCGAACCATCGCAAACCGCGTCAATTCTTGCCCGGGCTATCAGTTCACAATTAGAATATGATCTCATAATTTGCGGCGAAGGGTCAGGCGACCTTTACGCTCAGCAGGTTGGGCCACGTTTAGCCGAGGCCCTGAACATCCCTTGTGTCACCTGTGTTAGTAAGGTCTGTGTTTATGGTCAGCAGATTCTGGTGGAACGCAAATTGGATGAGGGAGTCGAGGTACTCTCATTCCCTCTGCCCGCTCTGATCTCAGTTCTATCAGAAATTAATACCCCCCGTATCCCGGGGCTGAAAGATACCCTGGCAGCTGCTAAGAAACCGGTGTTTGATATTAAGGCAGATGACCTGGGACAACATTTTGCACCCTGCTTGCAGACCGTCAGTATCATGCGCAGCACCATGGACCGAAATGGGGTAAAACTCAGTTCTGGCCCAGATGATATCCATAAAATGGTGGAAGTTATTTTGAAGGCCGCTAATATTGATTAGAGGGATAGAGGGAGGGTTAAGAGATGGCTGGGGTTTGGATTATGGGTGGCAGTCGCGATCGGACCTTGGAACTCCTAAGTGTCGGGGTTGAGCTAGCGGAAAAGCTAAACACGAAAGTTACCGCTTTTCTCTGGAATGATCCGCAGTTGGCACACGCTTATATTACCCATGGAGCCGATGAAGTCTTGCTGATGCCTCCGTTGGCTGAGGACCAGCCCCTGGAAGCCTATATACCCAGCATTGTCGAAGAAGCGCGGCAGCAGGACCCGGATATATTTTTAGTAACCGCCAGTGCCCGGGGCCGCGAGATGGCAGCTCGCATAGCCGCGCTCCTGCATACCGGACTGTGCAGCAATTGCATCGCCCTTCGATACGATGAAAATCAGCAGAAGCTGGTTATGGACCGGTTAATATATGGAGGCGCAGCGGTGCAAACCGTTGTTTGCCTGACCCGTCCCCAAATGGCGACGATTGCTCCGCGTACTTTTGCCCCTGCTCTCCCTGCTAAGAATAGGATCGGCCGGGTAAGGGAACTTGCTACGGTACCGGCGGGACCGGTAAAAGTCGTGGATCGCCGGCCCAAAGTCCGGGAATCAGGCGATGTCAGAGACGCCAAGGTGCTGGTATGTGTGGGTCGGGGTCTGGAAAATGAAGAAGACCTGAATTTAGCGCGCAGCCTGGCCCATGTTTTGGGCGGTGAACTGGCCTGTACCCGACCTATTGCGGAAGAAATGCAGTGGTTGCCCGAGGAAACCTACCTGGGCCTCTCCGGGCACAAAGTAAAGCCGGATATTTACATCGGGGTTGGCATTTCCGGTCAAATCCAGCATGTTACCGGTATTCGGGATGCTCGCCTCATTTGCGCGATTAACAGCGACGAAAATGCACCTATCTTCGAAGCCTCCGATTACGGCATCGTAGGCGATTTATACACGGTCTTGCCGGAACTTACCCGCGAGCTCAAACAAGCCCTGAAGAAGGTCAGAAAAAAGCAGTTCAAATAATAGTGGTTTCCATGATTGCTGGCAAGATCAGGGGGAATCCTATGATATTATATATTAGAGGTAATAACCAGGAAAACGAAGGAGACGGGATTTGAGTTACAGCAGCAAAATGCGCCATTTAAGGCATTTTAAACGTTACCGCCAGATTATCAGGGTTTTCATGAAACATGGACTAGGTTACCTGGTCAAACAAATGGGATTAGAATTAATTTTGCCCCGTTATAAACGGCAGGAAGCTTCAGACAGCGGGCGGGAATCAGAGCATATCCTGGCCGACCGGCTCTGCCAGGCCCTGACCGAACTGGGGCCAACCTTTATTAAGCTCGGGCAGATTTTCAGTACCCGGCCGGATATGTTTGCACCAGCTTACATTGAGGAACTGGAAAAGTTACAGGACAAGGTAGTGCCGTTTTCCTACCCGGAAGTCGTCGATCAATTGGTAAAGGAAATCGGCCATCCTGACGAAATATTTGCCCAATTTACTATCGAACCCTTAGCCGCCGCTTCCATAGGACAAGTTCATATGGGGAGGCTAAAAAGCGGGGAAAGAGTTATCGTAAAAATACAGCGTCCCAATATCGAGGCCATGGTTGAAAGCGACCTGGAAATCCTGCTGGAACTGGCTCGTCTCTCTGAGAAAAGATCGGCCGAAGCACAGCGACTGGGAGTAGTAGCTATGCTCGAAGAATATGCCCGGCTATTACTGCGTGAACTGGACTATGACCGGGAAGCCCGCAATACGGACCGGATATACCAGAACTTTGCCAATGACGAACGGGTCATAATCCCCCGAGTCTATTGGGAATATACCACCCGCCGGGTGCTCACCGAAGATTATATAGATGGGGTCAAATTAAGCGACCTGGACCAGATTACCGCCCGCGGCTGGGATCGCGGCAAAACTTCGCGGCTGGGCACCGAAGCATTTCTCTCACAAATAGTCTTACATGGGTTTTTCCAAGCCGATCCTCACCCCGGCAACATTTTGGTGGTGGATGAAGACCATATCGCCTTCATCGATTTCGGGGAAGTAAGCGCCCTGAGCGAGAAGAGATTAAACAGTTTAGGTGAATTGCTGTGGAGTATTGACCGCAAAGACATGGACAAGGCCGTGGCCACCCTGGAGGATATGGGAATCATTACCGACTCCATCGATATGGATGCATTCCAGGAAGATTTTGCCGATCTGGTAGAGCTGATTTGTGCCTCCAAGATCGGTAATATGGACATGAATCGCATTCGCAAAGATCTCCTGGATATTGCCTATCGCTACCAACTGAAGGTGCCATCATATTTAACATCCCTAATGAAAGCTTTAATTACCGTAGAAGGTGTCGGCAAGAAACTCGACCCAACCTTTAACTTCCTGGAAGTAGCCGGGCCTATGGCTACCAAAGTGGTTCAGGCCAGAATGAAACCGGGCAACATTTATGGCTTTATGCGGCGCAAATACTATACAGACTTGCGCCCCCTTACCTCGCTGCCGGCCAATTTCAACCGGCTGCTGAAAACTACTGACCAGGGCAAGCTGAATATGAACATCCAAATCAGCTTCAGTGGTAATGCCAAAAAGAGCATAACCAAACTAATAAATCGCCTCAGCGCCAGCCTGATCATAGCCGGCGGCCTAGTCAGTTCCGCCCTCATCATCCAATCAAGCGAGCCCGAAGTACTGGTCAGCCATTCCACCATCGGCGTACTAGGCTTCGCCGTCTCCCTCCTGGCCCTAATCGTCTTCATCGTCTCCTTCATTCAATTCAGGGAATAACTGCGGTGGCAAATAACTGCGGTGCCTGGCACCACTTATTGTTCCAATAAGTGGTGCCAGGCACCGCAGTTATTTAGGCACCGCAGTTACTTCACCACAAACCCCGCTATTATCTAGCGGGGTTTGTATTCTCTTATAAAGATGTTGTCATCTTCGGTGTAGGCGACCTGGGGGACTGGATTTTTGTCGTATTCACCGGAAGCCCGGGAAATTTTATCACCGATGCGCAATTGTTTGGGACACATATTAAGCGCAAAAATGGTGCTGCTGATATCACCATAACAACCCGAGTGCGCGATTCCGGCCAGCTTGCCTAGCACAATAACATCTTTGGCGGCAGTAACCTCAGCGCTCTCATGGACGTCGCCGTAAATTATGATTGAGCCTTCGCTGTGCAGATTCTGCCCGCTGCGCAAAGTTCGGTAGACAAACACATCTTCGCCGGCAGGTTTGGTTTCCCGACCGGGAACATGCACATTATGTAAGATCATCCCATAGTCCAGGCATAGCCGCTGGAGGGCGGCAACCTCATCCCTGGCCAGCTGCTGCAAGCCTTCCCCCTGGAAAAGCACCGGAGACCCTTCGAAGAGCTGCCGGTTATTTTCAAATCTCGCCTTAAGCAGGGCCAGATATTCTTCGCCGCTGCCGTTGGAGAAAACGAATACTAAACATTTGTTTACACCCTTAATATCAATTTTGGCCAAAACTCATCTACCTACCTTTTAATGGTATACTGATGTCCAGGGCAGTACGTCTGCCCTCAGTGATAAAGTGCACCTCGGGAGTGCCTTCTATTTCTACATGGCTGGCAATGAGCGCGATTATTTCCTCTTTCAAAGTCTCCATTAACTGCGAAGAGGCGCCGATGCGGTCGTGGGTCAGGACCAATCGCAAACGATCGTTGGCCTTGGTGCGGCTGGAGTCTTCCTCATTGGCAAATATTTTCTTCAAAAAATCAAACACGTCTGCTACCTTCCTCTCCTAGTTTTTAAAACCCAGGTTGCGTTTCAATTTACGCCAGAAAGAGTCCTCTTCCAGTTTCATCAAATCCACATCATTACCCAGCAAACGCTGTACTATGTTGTTAAAAGCCTGAGCCGCCGGAGAACTGTCGTTGAGAATAATAGGCTCGCCGCGGTTGGTGGAAATTACCACGCTGCGATCTTCGGGTACCACCCCCAGTAATTCGATGCATAAATGCTCCATGAGATCTTCAATGCTAAGCATGTCACCGCTGCGTACCATTTCGGGCCGGAGACGGTTAATCAGGAGCTTTATGTCCTTAAAATCGGCGGATTCCAGCATGCCGATTATGCGATCTGCATCCCGTACCGCAGAAACTTCGGGGTTAGTTACCACAATAGCTTTGTTGGCGGCCGCAATGGCGTTGCGAAAGCCCTGTTCAATTCCCGCCGGGCAGTCGACAAAAATGAAATCGAAATCCGGTTTCAGTTCTTCACATATCGCCACCACCTGCTGGGTAGTTATATCATCCTTATTTCTGGTTTGCGCCGCTGGTAACATATACAAGGCCGGAAAGCGCTTGTCCTTGACCAGGGCTTGCTTCAGGGTACATGCACCCTCGACAACTTGAATAATATCATAAATTACGCGATTTTCCAGACCTAGAATTAAGTCCAGTTTCTTTAGACCAATATCCAGGTCCATTACCACTACGCTATGGCCAAGTCTGGCTAAGCCGGTAGCTAAGTTGGCAACCGTGGTGGTTTTTCCAACCCCGCCTTTGCCGGAGGTAACAACGATTACTTGGCTATCCGGGTTTTTTTTCTCCATTAGGTGGTCCTCCTCGTATAATGATCGAAAGTACAATTAGACAAAACTAGACATCTTACTCATTGTAAAGCATATTGAGGTCGGAATAAACTTCTATTTGTGTTATAAGTAAGAATTATTAAATAATTTACGTAGAATAGGCTTAAGGTGATTATTCCATCTCGGCCGCGAATATACTACTATTGAGTTAGGGCCGGGAATGTCTTATATAATAAGGAAAGATATGAGATTGAAAATAAGGAGTATGAAATATAATGAAGAATTCATTTAAAGCACTGCTAGTCTTAGCTGGTATTATTATATTTGCCGCTTTCTTCTATATTGGGGTATCCCTTACAGAGACCACGCCCAAAGTGGCTCAATTCTTTAGCGGCATCAACAGTTGGGAATATCGGGTCCAGGGACAAACCGTGGTCTACTATAGCGATCAGAAAGAAATGGGCAGATTGGGTTATCAGCGCGAATATAGCGAAGATTTCCCCAAATTTTTGAAAGATGCCGTGGTGGCGGTGGAAGACCGTCGTTTTTACCAGCATTCCGGCGTGGATTCCAAAGGCATCGGGCGAGCTATCTACAATAATCTCAAAACATTCAGCAAAGCGGAGGGGGCCAGTACCATAACCCAGCAATTGGCCCGGACCCTGTTCCTGACCAATGAAAAGAGTTACATCCGCAAAGTCAAAGAAATATTCATTGCCACCGCCATAGAAGGCAAATATACCAAAGATGCCATTCTAAATATGTACATGAATGAGGTTTATATGGGGCGGGGTTGCTCGGGGATCACCTGTGCGGCCAATTCTTATTTTAACAAAGAACCAGCCCAGCTGAACAAGGCCGAAATGACCATGCTCGCCGGGATAATACAATCTCCGGAACACTATTCGCCGGACCGCAATATGGAAGGCCTGAAAATACGCCAGCAAATGGTGGTTGACATCCTGGTGGAACAGGAGCTCCTAACTGCTGCGGAGGGCGAGGCAATAATGAAGCAAAAGCTGAACATAAAACCATTTAAGCAGAATAACACCAAACATCCCTACTATATGGCTTACCTGAGCAATTTCTTGGAGAATACCGTAGGTGCGCAGAAAGTATACGCTGGCGGCCTGAAGATATATACCACCATAAATAGTGCCATGCAGACCGCCGCCGAAGCCTCAGTTGTAAATAATGCCAATTCTTTTAAAAATCGCGGTATCACTGCCCGGGACATAGCCCTGGTTTCCATAGATCCGGTCACGGGCGGAATTACTGCTATGGTGGGTGGAGTGAACTTCGAGCGTAATCAAATAAATATGGCGGTAAGTCCCCGCCAACCTGGTTCGGCCATCAAGCCACTTTATTATGCGGCGGCCATAAACGAAGGGATCATCAAACCCGATACGATGCTTAACAACAGACAACGAGATTTTGGCGGCGGCTACAATCCGGATAACTATAGCGCCAGTCCGGAAAAAGTCACGGTGAAGCAAGCCCTGGTACAGTCCTACAACGTAGCCTCGGTTGAGGTGATGAACCAGCTGGGGGTGGATAAAGCCGCCAAATACCTCATCGATTATGGCATAAAAACCCTGGATAAACAGGATCATAATCTGGCCTTGGCCTTGGGCGGGATGAGCAAGGGCATATCGCCCCTGCAGGTGGCTTCCGCTTACTGCATATTTCCAGCCCAGGGTCGGCATGAAGAACCTTTTTCAGTGCTAAAAATAGTGGATGCCAGCAATAAGGTTCTATATGATGACCGCTCCGGCTCCAAACAAGTGCTAAAAACCAGTACCGCTGCCACCATGGACAGTATGCTGAAGGCGGTAGTAAATGAAGGAACCGGCAAGAACGCCTGGATAGCCCTTAAGAGTGGCGGCAAGACCGGCACCACCGAAGGACGCAGCAGTAAAAAGACCAGTCAGGATTTATGGTATGTAGGCTATACCGCCGAGCTCGTAACCGCCGTCTGGGTGGGAAACAGTGATAGCTCCGAAATACAGGGGTATGGAACTTATGGAGGAACCGTTGCCGGGCCAGTGTGGAGAGACTATATGAACAGTCTCATTTATAAATCAGTCTTCAGGGAACAACCATATGTCGCCCCGGTCGAAGAGGCCCCGGTAGAAGTGCCGTCCGAAACCCCAGCTGCGCCGGAAACGACCATTCCCCCGGAAGGAACGCCCTCGGGCACTAATCCCGACCCTAATTCCCCGCCGGTTCCTGACCCCGGTAAGGATCCCAATCAGAGTCAGGGGCCCGACCCGGCCGATCCCAATGAGGTTGTTGATCCTAATCAGGTTGAGACCCTCGCGCCTCCAGCGGACCCTGGTCCAGCGAAAGAGCCGGCCCGGCAGAATAGTTCAGTTTCGTCCTAACTATTTGGCTATCTGGGGAGAAATCCGGCATATAATAAAAGTAGGAAGCCCACAATAACTCTTTTATAGTATAATAAAAAAAAGGATAAAAGCTTCCAATAGTCGAATAAACATTAAGTAGAGACAGCGAACAGCAGATAATTATAAAGGGGGAGTTTAAATGTCTAAGAAGTTGCATATTTTTGCTGTATCGGACTCTGTAGGTGAGACTGCGGAAAAGATTGCAGTCGCCTCGGTATTACAATTCGATATCGAAAGAAGTATCACCCGTTTTTCCCGTGTAACCAAAGAAGATCAGGTAGTACAGATTATTAATCGCGCTATGGATGAAGACGCCATCATTATATATACCATAGTCAAGCCCCAACTGGCCGAATTTCTAGAAGCCAGAGCCCAGGAGAAAGGGGTTACTTCGGTCAATGTATTACTGCCCTTATTCAATGCTATACAGTCTAAGACCAGTTTGCGGCCTACCAACATAATTGGGCTGACCCATCAAAAAGACGATTTTTATTTCAACCGGGTCAAGGCTATAGAATATACTATTGATCACGACAACGGGATAAATATTGATACCATTCATGAAGCGAACCTGATCATTTTAGGACTGCCTCGGACCTCCAAAAGCCCACTATCCATGCATTTAGCCAACCTGGGTATGAAGGTTGCCAATTTCCCCATAGTGATGGATACCGAGATACCGAAGGAAATTATGGAACTAAAGGACAAAGTGCCCATGGTCGGCTTGACCATCGACATAGATACCTTACTGGAACTAAGAAGGGAAAGAGCGCGCAGCTTCGATCTCCCCCAGGATATTGACAGCCTGGATGATTTAGTAGCTGAAGAACTGGATAATGCCTACCGGATTTACGCCAAATTAAAATGTCTGGTGATCGATGTAACCATGGTAGATATTGAAGAAATCGCCAACACCATCACCCACAAATTCAACCTCCCCTTAAGAGTAAGCCATCATCGCTTCTAGCGTAACACGGGGACGGTTCTCCTTGTTACACTCTGACAGTGGGGACGATTCTTTCGACTCCGCTGAAAAGCACCCAAAGGCGGAGTCAAAACAACCGTCCCCACTGTCATACCGTATCAGATAGGATCGTTCCCACGACTCATAACTATCCACTATCCACTATCCCCTATCCCCTAAATAAAAGGAGATTGCTTCCATGCCTTACGTCTATATCCTAAAATGTCGGGATAACACCTACTACACCGGTTACACCGTAGACATCGAACGGCGCTTAATAGAACACCAGGAAGGTCTGGCCAGCAAATATACCCGCGGGCGGACGCCGGTAGAACTCGTATATCTTGAAAATCAACCTACCAAGAGCGAAGCCCTGCAAAGAGAATACCAAATTAAAAGACTAACCAAAGCCCAAAAACAAGACCTTATAAACCAACTACCCCAACAACGCCAGTCCCAATAATCCCAATCCTAATCCAAGCCCCCCAATCAATCCCCCACCCCCTACGCACTATCCACTATCCCCTATCCACTAAACTCCTCCCCCCCCTTGTTCATCACACGCATAATTTAAAAATATTCCAATTACATAAAAACTTAGTTTTGGGAAAACCTAAATTAAAGCACCAAGCATGGATAAGGGAGGATAACAAATGCAGGACAAAAGAGGATCAATAGTAAGCAAATCCGATTTTCTTAAGAACGGACTTTATTCGAAAGAGGAATATGAAGGGCTCATTGTTAGTGCAGATGTGCAGCAGGGTTGTTATAATCTGGGGATACAGCTGGCTGAAGATAAGGTATTGATTGTCGATCAGGCATCGGACACCAACATACACGAAAGGCTCGAGACATGGGTGCCAGCTATTCAGACCCTCCAGCGCCAACATAACGTGAAGAACAATTCCGGGAATTATGCCAGGTAATTAATTTGGAAAGCAAAGGAGGTTAAGCATTATCGACACCCAAATGCATGATGTCCAAAGCATAGAAACCCCAATTCTAAGCCTGGATGAATTTGAAATTGGACTTCTCGACAAAGATCAAACCCCCGGGTTGCTGGTACGTTCTGACGAAAATGGATATTACAATATTGGTATCCAAATAAACGATTCCGAAGTGGTAAAAGTAGCCTCAGCAGCCGAGGATGATGCCATGACCAAAATCCAATACTGGTCCGAGAGAATTGACCAGGTAAAAGAGCGATATAAAGATCGGCAACCGCAGTTAAAACCATTCAGGCAACTGTAGGCCCCTTCGGGTGCCGAGCCAAAAAGGTTAAGCGCAAGTCAATCGGAAGCCCGTAATTGTCTCAGGGATCTAAACAGGTCCCTATTTTTTTTGCCCCCGAGGAAGCATACTTGGCCTTAATTATCAGTATATAGTAATACGGAGGCGATTCTGTATGACTGATTTAAGACTATTGTTGGCTTTTCCTTTACTTTTTTTGCTTTTTCTACAGCTTTTATAGAA
>CAZYJA010000008.1:0-2358 GCA_964647245.1 uncultured Syntrophomonas sp.
ACACAGGCTTCGGTATGCATCAGCCGGGCCACCCGGCGCGATTCACTTACATCATCGGGATAAGCCATTGGAATAAAAAGAATCTGATAACCACGGGCCGCCAATTGGTCCAAAAGCCTGGCCAGGACTTCCTGGTAGCCTTCCAGAGCCTGCCATTTGCGTACTGCCACCCCTACCAGAGGCTTGTCGCTGCACCTGATACTTTTCAGCAAACGGTCCACTTTGGCGTGGTCGGCTGGTTCGGGTTCCAGGGAAAAGACGGGATCAGCCGTAACCAGGAGCGGAGGCCGGGTAACTCCCAGGTTCCACAGGAATTTCCGCGAGTCTTCATCGCGAAGGGTAATCAAATCCACCCGGTTGCCTACCAGGCGCATCAGGAGTTTACTGAGGCGGCGGTTAATAGGGCCGACCCCCTGGGCATAAAATATAACCGGTTTACCGAGCAACCGGGCCAGAGCCACTACGCTGATATAATAAGGAAGTGAACGGGAGCTGGTTACATCCTGAAAAATACTGCCCCCGCCACTTATCAAAAGGTCAGCGCCTAAGAGCTCCCGGAAGACCTGCCAGGGGTTCTTATGGTATACGGCCCGAATGCCATGCAGAGCCGAAGTCTTGGCCGGACAACCCGAAAAAACCACAAAGTCGGCCGCTGAGCGGAGCCGTTTTATAGAAGAAGTAATAGCTGAAAGCAGAGCTTCATCCCCTGCATTATCGAATCCATAGTAACCCGAGAGGGCAATTTTCATGCATAAGTCCTTTCTTGTGGCAGTTTTCCCCATTGATTATAACAGAATTTGCACAGATTTTGGTATATGGACAACTAATTGTTACGGTGTTAGAATAAGCCTAGATTCCGATGGGGGAGGTTTATTTTATTATGTCCATTTATAGACTGGCCTTTGCACTCCTAGCGGCATTTGCGATAGCTTATTATGCAATGCCCTATGTAATTAAGCTGGCCTATCGTCTAGGAGCTATAGATCAACCGGATAAACGCAAAGTTCACAATGGTACCATGCCAAGGCTGGGAGGCCTGGCTATTTTTTCGGCATTTATGATAGTTATGGTTTTAGGGGTGCAAGTTTCTCCTGAATTATTAGGTATTATAATTGGAGGTTGGGTCATTTTTTTGGTGGGAATGCTGGATGATATTTATCAGCTGCCACCTTGGGTAAAACTAATCGGCCAGGGTGTAGCCGCAGCGATTGCCATTTATTCCGGTGTAGTGGTTAGTTTTGTGACCAACCCCTTTAATGGACTGATGGACCTGGGGTATCTG
This sequence comes from uncultured Syntrophomonas sp., assembly GCA_964647245.1. GTDB lineage: Bacteria > Bacillota > Syntrophomonadia > Syntrophomonadales > Syntrophomonadaceae > PHAA01. The sequence continues at coordinate 1,283 of CAZYJA010000008.1, forward strand.
GGTATCCCCTTAACCTTTGTTTGGATTATAGGAATCAGCAATGCTATTAATTTGATCGATGGACTGGATGGTCTGGCAGCTGGAGTTTCCAGTATCGCTGCAGCTACCATGGGAATTGTAGCTTATTCACAGGGTCAGGAATCGGTATTTATCATAGCCCTGGTCCTGGTGGCAGCCATACTTGGTTTTCTGCCCTATAACTTCCATCCGGCGCGGACCTTTATGGGTGACGGGGGTTCCAATTTCCTGGGTTTCACCTTGGGATGTATTGCCGTCCTGGGCTTGGCCAAGAGCACCGCAGTTATATCCCTTTTTGTGCCGATAGTAATTCTGGGGATACCGATTTTCGATACCTTCTTTGCCATAGTCAGACGCATATATAACAAAACGCCGATATTTATGCCCGACAAATCCCATTTGCACCATCGTTTGATGGCAATTGGCTGCAGTCATCGGCGCAGTGTCCTCATCATTTACGGGATCAGCGGCTTTTTCGGTATGATGGCAATTGTACTGAACTATGTAAACCGGCCGAAGGCTACTCTGGTACTGGCTCTGCTGCTGTTACTCATTGTAGTCGGGGCCGAGAAAATAGGGATGCGCACCGGCGGGACCGGCAAAGAAATGGTTAAGCCGGGGAAATCGACCCTGACCCTGCACTAATCAGACCCGGACAGTTATTATCTTAATCGTTATATTATTTATGCCCCAATGGAGGTTTATCATGACCAAAAGAACTTATAAAATAAAATCATATTTCCGATTTGGGTTAATGATGGTTCTGGTTTTCAGCGTCTTTTGTGCAATGGGAATTGGGCTGGCTAGTTTCTTCCTGCCTAATAGTGTGCAGGCAGATAACGATTCTGACACAATGGTAGCTGATAAAGAGCGAACCAATATTTTGCTTTTGGGAGTTGATGCCAGGTCCGGGGAGGACATTTCCCGTTCAGACACCATAATACTGGCTTCCATTGACCCCAACCTGAATAAGATAGCCATAGTCTCTATTCCCCGTGATACCCAGATTGATGGACCCCCAGGTACCGGTTTGGATAAGATCAACAGCGCTAATGTCA
>CAZYJA010000008.1:2368-22098 GCA_964647245.1 uncultured Syntrophomonas sp.
TAATGGGTGAACAAATTGACTACTATGTAGAAATGGACTTTGAGGGATTTAAGAAAATAGTGGATACCCTGGGCGGAGTTACTATAAATGTTGACCAACGGATGTACAAACCTACTGAAGATATTGATCTGCGCCCTGGCGTGCAGCGGCTTGATGGCCGGGATGCGCTGGGTTTTGTTCGTTTCCGTGATTATGTAATGGGTGATATCGATAGAACGGCGCACCAACAGATGTTCATAAAAGCCCTAGGCAAAGAGTTGCTGCAGCCGGCAACAATTACCAAGCTTCCTCAGCTAATAAGGGAAGCGGACACGTATGTGGATACCAATCTGCGCCTGACGGATATGCTGAAGATGGCCACCTGGGCCCCCGGTTTCAGTGCCGAATCTATAGTGGCCCAGACTTTGCCGGGTTACTTCCTTGACAAAAGGGATGCCGATGGAGTTTTGACGGCTAGCTACTGGGTGGCCGATAAAAGGCAGGTGAGTACCCTGCTCGATAAGATGCTGAATGGACAAACCGTTTCCGTTGTAGTAGATGCTCCGGTTTCAACCAATACGTCGGTCCGTACTTCCGAAGTCCCCAAGGCCAACGAAAAAAAATCCGACCAGACCAAGCAGGAAGAAAAATCAGATCTGGATAAAATTAACTGGGAACGCTCGAGGTTACCCAGTGCCGGCCATGGAGATGCAGATATAAAAGTAAAACCCAAACAAAAACAGGGATAGATAAATTAGCCTTAACTTCACCGCAATCAAAACAAATAATTCGGGGCAACGACCCCGAATTATTTATTTCTGGACAGAACGGCAGAATATCCGATAAAAATTTCGCTAAGCATGAAAGAGTTTTGGTAAAATGGGAGTATATATTGTGAAAAGCGATGTTATTTTATCAGGATTAGCTGCAATTGGCTGATTATATGTCGAATTGGATGTATTTATGTAAGGGTGGTTGTATGGTGAAAGGAACTGGAAGCACAAATATTAATCCGCTATTAATATTAACGGTCGCAATATGTTTTATCTTACTATTGGGGCCGCTGCCTGGAAATGCTAATGCCGAAACTGGGGTGGTAACTGGGAGTGTAGTGAATATTCGTTCCGGCCCCGGGACTCAATATGAAATAGCCGGAACCCTTTATAAAGATACGAGTGTTAATATAACGGGGAAAAGCGGGGAATGGGTTAAGGTAAGTTATGGAAAGGTTAGTGGTTGGGTAAGCCAGTCCCTACTGAGCAGAAATTCATCGGAGACCTATTTGCTGGTTAACCAGGATATGGTAAATATTCGGTCGCTACCTAGTACTGTCAATAATACCCCGATTGCACAAGTACAAAAAGGTGATAAACTAGTACTTGTGGAAGTTCAGGGTGAATGGTATAAGGTGAAAACGGCCCAAGGGCAAGTGGCATACATACGTTCGGATATGGTAAGGGAAGCTGATGAGTTGGATACTAAAGTGCCGGTTTTGCCACCTACCTCGCCATCCGGCACCCCAGCGCCTATAGCCGGGTCAAGGGTTCCCGAGGTTACGTTAGACGGGACGCCAATGGAATTTGAAGTCTCCCCCCGTGTGGAAGATAACCGGGTTTTGGTTCCTCTCAGAGCCATATTTGAAGCGATGGGAGCTAAAGTTGAATGGAATCAGGCTACCCAAACCGCCATCGCTACCAAGGATAACCACACTGTAGTATTGCCCCTAAATTCCACTCAACCGACCGTTGATGGGGCAATTTGGGAACTGGATGTTCCAGCTAAGGTAGTTCAGCAAAGAACCCTGGCTCCCCTGAGGTTTGTGGGCGAATCATTAGGTGGAACCGCCACTTGGGATCAAGCCAACTTTACCGTCATCCTGGAAAGCCCGCCGCCGCCCGTGCCGGTCGAAGAACCTGATGAAGTTCCGGTCCCCCCCAACATTACGGAAGGATTGAGCATTACATCAGAGTCAGCTGCCAGTGGTCTTAGAATCATAATGAGATCTGCGGAAAGGCTGGAAACCGAGCTAGACAAAAATAGCAACCAAGTAACTTACGAGTTTGCTGATAGGCAGATTCAGGGAAACGGCTATTTGGAGGTGCTTTTAGGAAACCAGACCCTTAAGGTTCAGGGGAGAAACCAGGGCGACAATGTGGTGGTTGAAATACAAATTCCGGCAGGGGCCGAATATCGTACTACCAGTGAGAACGGCGGAACCCAAGAGGTTCTTACCGTACCCTACTTTATTACTGGGGTTGAAAGAACCACCTTTGGTACCAGCGGAGAGAAAATTGCGATTAATTCTAATGTTGCCTTGAATTATACTTCCCAGCAGACTGCTGCGGGTCTGGAAATAATATTTAATAATGTCCTGCCCGGCAGCGCATTAAAAGACTACGAGTATGATAGCCGCCTCATTAAAACTATGGAAATTAAGAATGTTAAAACCGGTTCAGTTAGTCAGGCGGCATTGACCATTGTAACCAATAAAGCCGCCAAATTTTCAGTAGGGCCGAGCAGTGATGGACGTACCCTCAACATTATGTTTATTGACCAGAGCGAAATACAACCCCGGGTCCCTATGGTCGTTTTAGATGCAGGACATGGCGGCAAGGATACGGGAGCACGCGGAAATGGCCTGGACGAGAAAGACGTAAACCTGGATGTTGCGCTGAAAGTAGGGCAATATCTAACCCAAAAGGGTATTAAGGTGGCCTATACACGCAGTAGCGATATCTATTTGGACCTGAATGATATATCTGCCGTCGCCAACTTGTACAATGCGGCCCTGTTTGTTTCTATTCATAGTAATTCCAGTACCAGGCCGGACCCTTCCGGGACGGAGACCCACTACTATGCTCCCCTGGAAAATCCTGCGCTCTATATTCAAAAGGATGAGCGTTTGCAATTAGCGACCAAGTTACAGCAATCGTTAATGGCCAAATTAGGCCGCATTGATCGAGGCGTGAAACACTCAAACTTCGCCGTATTGCGCAATACCAAGATGCCCTCGGCATTGGTAGAAATGTCCTTTATCAGTAATCCCGCTGAATGTCAGCTGCTGAAACAGCAAAACTATAGGCAACTAGCGGCCCAGGCCATAGCTGATGGAATAGAGCAATACATGAAAGAGAATATTAAAAGTTAACGGGGACATTCCAAGAGGACGTCCCAAGAAGACATTCCAAGAAGACATCCCAAGGAGACATCCCAAGGAGACATTCCAAGGAGACATCCCAAGGAGACATTCCATGGGGACATTCCATGGGGACATTCCATGGGGACATTCCCCGCAGGGGTGTGTCCCCGTACCTTCACCCCCATTAAAATAGACACTGGAGTCGCATTATATAATGAAGAGTTACCAAAGATGGCTTAGGCTAACTTTAACTATTATTCTCTTGCCCCTCGTTATAGTGGGGGGATTTAATTTTTTTATTGACCCGCTCTGGAGTTTTGGGCACGCTCATAAATATAATCGTATCCAAATATCATTTGATGAGCGCCAACAGAAAACCAATCAGCTACATTTTGGCAATAATGATTATGATACCCTTATCTTAGGCAGCAGTCGGACCACTTATATGAAGCACACCGACCTGGTGGGCTACCGCGCCTATAATTATGCCCTAAGTATTATGCTGATGGAAGAATATAATGATTATGTAGAGTACGCCAAATTAAGAAATGGCCGCAATTTTGACTGTATTGTCATCGGGCTGGATTTCTTTGTCAGCAACAAAAACCTTATGCTGGAAAATGAATTTCGTCCGCCCGCATACTATATAGATAAGTCGAAAGAATTTGCCTATCGTTACAAGAATTTGTTATCCAGGGATCTATTGGCATACTCGTTAAAGAATTATAAAGCATCACAGCAGGGCATACCCCAGACCTTTGCCTATGACCGGTTTAACATCAAGACCTTAAATATTACGAGCGAAGCTGAGAAAGAGGCTCGTATTAATACCAATTTAGACCGATATAAAAACCTTATTTATGCCAATTATGAGTACCGGGATGTAAAACAAATACTGGGCACCTTGAAGGCTAACAATCCCGATACCAAATTCATAGTTTTTACAACCCCTCCAGCCCGGCCTTTATGGGATGTGATGGTCGGACAGGGACTTTTGCCTTATTACCAGCAATGGCTGCAAGATAGCGTAGCAGTCTTTGGTCAGGTATATAACTTCAATTACCCGAATTCCATAACCAATGACCTTAACCATTATTATGATGCCAGCCACCTATATTCTGAAAGCGAGACTCTAATTGCCCATAAAATAATAAATTATCCCGATCACCGTATACCGGAGGATTTTGGTGTTTTATTGACTCGGGAAAACATAAATAAATATGTGGAAGACGTAAAGGGATGGTCATCATGACCACTTGCCCCGTCCCCAACTTGATAAATACATACTTAAGGAGCCTTCATACATGAAATTCATATATAAAAAAGGGTGGCAGCTAGGCCTGTCCCTGCTCTTATGCACGTGCATATTATTTCAGGGTTTGTTTCAACCAGTCTTGGCTAATGACCGTTCAGCTGCAATCATAGGTTCTGGTCCCTTGCTGACCAAGAATTTGCTTACCCCCCTGGGGCTCAGCGGCAAGGGGCAGATCATCGGCATAGCTGATAGTGGATTGGATAAGGGCAGCATGATCGATATTCATCCCGATCTTCTAAGTGAACCGGGAAAGATGCCCAAGGTAGTTATGCTGAAGTCCTACACGGATCGGTTACTTGCCGATGATCCTAACGGACATGGTACTTTTATGGCTGCCACAATCGCGGGCACGGGCAAGGCCTCCCAGGGCAAATACCAGGGTATTGCTCCCGCAGCCAGTCTCTATTTCCAGGCCTTATTGGATCAAGCCAGCCATCTTAAAGTCCCGGACCGGCTCGAAGACCTTTTTCGTCCAGCTTATGCAGCTGGAGTAAGGATTCATGTAGATGGCTGGGGCGCAGGCAGTAACCTCTATAGCAGCAGTTCAGCCCAGATTGACCAATTTATATATCGGCACCCTGATTTCCTGCCGATTTTTGGCGCGGGCAACAGTGGCCCCGGTAAAGGCACTCTAACATCCGAGGCCAACAGTAAAAATGCCCTGGTGGTAGGTTCTAGTCAGGTTCCCCGTCCGGCCTTTGATCCTGAGTCTCGCTATGCGAACCAGGTAACGGCTTCTTCCAGTCGGGGGCCAACCCAGGATGGCCGGATTAAACCAGACTTGTTGGCTCCAGGCTCGTCCTTAATATCGGCTAAATCTAGTCTGATAGAAGGTAACTTGGCAGCCAATTCTTCCTATACTCGACTAGGGGGAAGCAGCATGGCCGCCGCCGTAACTGGAGGCGCTCTGGCCCTCTTGCGGGAACAGTTGCAAACTCAGCAGAAAATACTTAGTCCTTCAGCGGCTTTACTAAAAGCATTATTGATAAACGGGGCTCGCCCTCACTCCAGCACCACCGAATCTGAGGGGTTTGGCATTCTGGATTTGGCCGCAACCTCCTTAGCTCTAAAGGAAGATACTTTTAAACTAAATGAAGACAAGACCGGGCTTAGCGCTGGAGAAACGCGAGAATTTAAGCTGCAGGTAAGCGATACCTCAATGCCAATCAAAGTAACCCTGGCCTGGGTAGACCCCCCGGCTGCCATAGATTCCAGCTCCCCTCTGGTCAATAATTTAGATCTTAGCGTACAGGAGCCGGGTGGAAAGATCTACTACGGCAATGACTTTAATAATCAGGGCCGGGTTGATGACAAGAACAATGTAGAAAAAGTTTCTATTCCGGTATCCAAAACCGGCGAGTATATTGTAAAGGTTAAAGCAAGCAACATCGGTTCGGGGGGAGTACAAGATTTTGCCCTGGTGTATGGTCAGACTATGAGAAATCAGGTGATTACCAACATTAGCAATAATGAACTGGAGTTCCTGGATGGCACGCAAGTGGCACTGGAAGGACTTAAATTGCATCAGGTAAGGGATGGTAGCCTGGTAACTGCAACTGCAGATATGCAAGTGGGCAGCGATATATATCTGAGCTCCAAATCCGCCTATATCTTCGGGCAGACTTGGAATACTGGAGGTATACAGGCCCTTTCAACCCCCCAGGGAGACCTGTTGCTGGAAATGAATAGAGAAGTGAGAGAAGGCGGCTATTACCTGGATCCCCAGAGTGCTTCGGCAGGGAGCAACATTAGTGTCAACGGCCAAATGGCAGCTAGTATCGTTGATATTCCATCTGGTGCTGAGCTGAAAGCCACTATAAATCCGTTTCTGCAAACCCTGTGGAAATTGGAGGCGGGTAATCGAGAGATAAGTGGATTCATCGAAGAGGTTAACCTCGCCGAAAATGAGCTTAAACTATTCCGGGACAACCATATTTATAAGCTGGCTCCCTGGGCAGCCATATCTTACCAGGATGAAATTATCGACTGCCCAACTCAGGATACGCCTTACGGTTCCGCCGATCAGAATAAACTGGAAAAGCTCCTGCCCGGAACCAAGGTGACCGTGCAGGTATCAGCCCAAACGCAGGTGGTACAGTCGCTATTGCTGGAAAGACCAATGGTAATCGGGCGAGTGGCATCAGTTGATATTGCGGGAGGAGAGATTGGCCTGGCCTCAGGTAAAACCTACCAACTATTCCCGGGGACAAACTTTTACCGGGATAAACAGCTGGTAAAACTAGAAGATATAAAAAGCGGAGACCAGATTATGGCCTCACTGATGCCTAACAGCAGCAGCATTATTCAACTACAGGCCTATAGTAATGTCAGTTATGGGCGGGTTGTATACAGCAGTCCTAAGCAAAAAAGCCTTTATCTAATTGATATTAATAATAGCTCCCATACCTATGCATTTAATAAGCAGACCGAAGTGTTTGGGTGGGGGATACCACTGGAATCAAGTGCTGTTCTCCCCGGAACCTGGGTACGGGTTATTGCTGATCCCTCCGGAAAAGAGGCCTTGCGCATAGATCTAGCTGAAATTGGCGAGGAAGTAGCAAAGACCCTGGCCACAGTTGACCAGGATAATAAGATTATTAACATGACCGACGGTTCGCAATATACCTACAGCAGTTCCACTCGTATCAGCCAAGGAGGCTACAATATAAATCCCGCAGATCTGATGCCGGGCGAGAAGGCGAAGCTCACTACGCTTTTAGCCCTTGCCCCCTTGCCTTCAGTCTTAGCTGGAGTAGAGGTAGAACTGCATTCCGGGGTAAAAGCCCCGGAGGTTCAGCTTACCGCGCGCTCCCTAAACGGGGTGTTAATTATTCAAGGTAATACGACGGCGGATCGCCTATACCTGTATCGTCAGGACGGCAGCACCGAGCGCATCACGGTTGTAGACGGGCGGGTAAGCCGTATCTATCGATTACTGGAAAATGAGACCGAGCTGCGCTTGATGGCTTTGGATACTCAGAGCGGCGGGATGAAAGCCAGTGATTTGCAAATCAGCGTATATCAACTCCAGCCCATGACTAATAGTTTTACTGACCTTAGCGGGCATTGGGCTAATAAATATATTGAAAGCCTGGCGAGCAAGAATATAATTAAAGGCTATGGAGATGGTAGCTATCGTCCCGACCAGGTTATAAGCCGGGCTGAATTGATATCGATAATTGCCCGGGCGCAAAATCTAAGTCTGGCGGTCATGGGAGAAAAACCGGATTTCAGCGATTATCAGGATATTCCCTGGTGGGCTTTGGAAGCGGTTCTGGCCGCCAAGGAGCATGGTTTAATTAGTGGCTGCCCAGATGGAAGTTTCCAAGCGGATCGGGCGGTAACCCGCAGTGAAATGGCAGTTATTCTGGCGCGCCTTACGGGTGAAACCAAGCCGATAACATCGTTTGATTTGCCCTACCCGGATAGCCATGAGATACCGGCCTGGGCCAGAGAGGCTTTTGTGCGGATCTATCAACGCCGACTTTTAAACACATTCACCGGAGCCCTGGAACCCAATCGCCCCTTAACCAGAGCTGAAGCCGCCGCTTTAATTGCTCAGCTATAGTTTCTTCTGCTTAACCCCGCCCAACCAGGAAGCCATAGGTGTGAGACTGAGCACATAGGTACCAATGACCGTAAGAATCGTGGTAAAGAAATATAAACCCAGGACACCCCGGTTACCAGCCCACAAACCGGGATGTCCAATTTTGGTGGCACTATAAACTAATAGAGTTAAAAGCAGCGGATGCATTAAGTAAATTAAAAAAGATTGAGCTGATAACCAGGTGAGCCAGGGCCTTTCCCCCCTGCTGAATCGCATCGCGAGCCTATTGAAGAGGAAATAACTGCTAATGGCATATAGCATCACACTGGGCCTAACAATAGAACCCTGGCCCGCTAGTCTGCTGTCCAGCAGCATTAACCCGAGGCTGCCTAACCAGAAAAATGCGGAGCGTGGCAAGGGAACAGGCATCAGCGAAGGGTTTGGCGTATCCAGGGAATCATAATCTTCAGACCCACTTGGCCCCACCAACTTCCTGGCCATAAACATCCCAAATACAAAATAAAACAACCAGACTGGAAAAGCCCGTACATATAATAAACTGTATTGACCCGGTAAAGCGACCACATGTAACATATATAGATATATCAGGCCTTGGGCCGCCAAACTAATTGTCAGTGAACCTATCAAAAGACCCCGCGGGCTTTTCACCATCCATCGTCGCAAGAGAGGAAAAAGAAGATATAGCTGTACTATGATAGGGACAAACCACAAATGGTAATAAGCCGTTCCCCATAACAAATCCCTGCTGAAGCCATTAAAGAAAACCGTGGGATTGTTTAATCCAAGAAAATAAGCGTTTAATAGACTATACAGTAAAGTCCAAAGGCAGTAGGGCCACAGGACTCTATGCAGCCGCTTGGTATAAAAAAAGCGAGCTGGCATGGTATTAGCTTCCCGGTCGGCATAATATAATAAAAAGCCGGAAATGACAATAAATAGCGGAACCGCGAAGCGCACTACATGATTCCATAAATACCCCAGGGATAAATCCATATAACTGGCCGTAACATGAATAGCGATAACTGCCAGAGCTGCAGTTGTCCGTATAAAGTCAAATCCGTGCAGACGTTTACTCATTAGCATCTCCTGAAATTATTGGCTCCAAAAAAGCGCCCTCGCAGGCGCTTTCAAAGCTGTTGTTAATTATATCCTATTAGCATTATTTTTCAAGCCACAGCACAATGGTTTCTTGCTCAGCTTTTTGCTCCCAGGCCTGCAGTTCATCTTCCAGTAACTCGATTCGCTGATCCAGTTGCGCCTTCTGACTGGGATCCGGTAAGGTTGCCCGCTGAGTAACCAGTATCTGGTACTGGGACAGGGTTTCTGTATAATGAGTGGAAATATCCTGCTTATCTACTTCTTGGCCGGTAATCGTACCCAAATCACCTAGCTTGGTGATCAGCAGGCTGGCATTAGCATTGGCGACGGTAATCTTTAGGGCGGTATAGCTGCCACTCTCATTTATCTGCTGGCCCAGGTTTTGGATCTGAGCCTGGCTAGCACCAGCAATTTGCAGAGCTTTCTCCTGAGCTTGGGCCGAATCAACAACCGCGACTTTGAGAATGGTAGTTTTTATTACCCGTTCGTGGTTTAAAAACACGGGCGCTGATTTGGTGGTACTGGCAATCGTAACCGGAGGTTCTTCCGTTGTTGGATTAGTATGCGGTTCGGTTCCCACCGGGGTATTTGGCTCAGTCTGTGCTGGTGGGGTCGGTTTATTTATCGGGGTCACAATACCCGGATCCTTATTGTCGGTTGGTAATTGATTGAAAATTTCAGTAGGCGGACTGGTATTAACTGACGGATTATTATCAGCCAGCTGAGCGGGAGGAGCAAAATTAATACTGGCGGCACCAATAATTATTAACAAAGCCGCCGCAACCCCAGTTGCCAATTTCCTCCAGCTTTTATTAAACCAATGCAGCCGATTGCTCCGAACCTCAATATTGGCATCATTCATAATTTTAAGCATGACCGCATCTTTAAATCCAGCTGGGGCAATCAACAATGCATTTGGAGTCTGTTTAAAGGCATTGGAAAGCAGAGCCAGAGTCTCATATTCCTGCTGGCACATTGAACACATACCTAAGTGGGACCTAACCTCTCCAGCTTCACTGGGAGCTAGTTCACCATCCAGATAAGGAGATATAAGTTGTTCAATTCGAATGCAATCCATACCCATCACGCTTTCATTTGTTTTTCCAATTCTACTTTTAACGCCTTTCGCCCCCGACTTATCCGGGACTTGACTGTTCCCAGGGAGCAATCCAGCATAGCAGCTATTTCATCGTAATTGTAGCCCTCAATTTCCCTTAGTATCAGGACATTTCGAAACTCAGGCAACAGATGCTTGAGCGCGGTTCCTACCATCGCATTGAATTCCTTGCGCTCCACCTGATCCAGCGGATTATCTTCGGTGGCGGCCAGTTCCCGGCTTACTTCGCCTTCCTGGACCGATAAGGGCTCATCCAGCGACAGAGTTACCACCTTTTTGTTGCGACGGCAGAAATTAATCCACAGATTGACTGCGATTCGGTGCAACCAGGTTCCAAAATCAGCATCGTTACGAAATGAACGGATGCCTTTAAACGCCTGAACAAAAACATCTTGCGCCAGATCCTGGGCATCTTCAGGGTTACCCGCCAAATAGTAGCAATGTGAATAAACCCTGTCCTGGTACATAAGTACTAGTTCCCCGAAAGCATCCAGGCCATCCCGTTGGGCCTTTTCAATCAGGTCATTAACAGTTGTCAAACAATTACACTCCTAAAATAACCGGGTAAATTTACCTGGTTAGGTATTAGACACAGGCTAGTTTAAAAAAGTTCCCGGCCAAGTAAATTTACGATTATTATGTATATTAACTTGCTTCATTTTAACATGCTCAGGCTGGAACAACAATTTCCTATATTGTCCACCGGTGATAAGTCCTAGACTTTACCTTCCTTATATACCATTATAGTTATTGACGCCAAATTCAGTGACCCCAAAACTTTTTTGCTAAACCGGGAACTTTTTGAATGGATTGCGCGTCTAACACTACAGTCAGCCAAGGGATAACTTTTCAGGCAGTAGCCGCCTTGGCTCACAACAAAGCAGCCGGATAAGCCTTACATAACAACCGGCTAAAAAGGAGGGGAGCAGAGGGAAGTATCGTTGGTATCTATCACTAGATAGATGATCACCTCTCAAGTTTAGGGCGAGAGCCCTGATTATCTAAAGAATTAATGTTGAAATTATAAAAGGAGGAAATACACAGTGATAAAGACAAGAAGTAAAAAAATATCCTTATTACTAGTTCTTATGATGCTGGCAACTATGTTTGTTGGCGTAGGAACTGCCAGTGCAGCTGGAAATATTACAGCTCTCAGCACACCTACCGTAGCTGATGATCCGAACACCCCTCAGACCCTTGGTGCAATAAAAGTTACGATCCCTGCAGGTTCAGTACAAAACACCGATAGCGTAATTTTTAAATTGCCAGCCGGATTTGATTTTAATGAATGGGGCGGCGTCGCAGCAACAAAGGCTGCTGTCACAGATGTTAATGCCAATACCCTAAAGAATGGTATCGTCATACCCGCATTTACAAATGCTGCCGGTAATGAAGCAAACGGTTTAGTAGCGGCAAATATAACCGCAACTGTTCTTGATGCTAATGATGAAATCCAACTTACTGCAGCTGCAGACCAGAATCCTAGTGCTGATTTTGTTTTCTACGTTTATCTGGAAGACATTGAAGTAGAAGATGGCACTACTGAAGATTGTGTTGTAACCTTCGATGGACCTGCTAACAGTGGTTTCGCGCAGGGAACAGTGATGGTAGGGAAATCTGCCGCTGCTGGAAATGTAGTACTGAGCGTTTCTGGTGAAGATACTTCCAATAACAACTTTAATTTTGATTTAAGAGTTAAAGAAGACACTGCTGATTCTTTTGCAGTGGGCTTAGATGCTTTAGAATTGGAATTGCCAGATGGTTATGTATGGACAACTCCGACCAGTGGAGCAGAAATTTTTATCAACAGTCTTTGGGGAGACGATATTTGGGTTACCTTTACTAATGAAGATGAAGAATTAGATATTAACTTCGTAGGCATTGATGATGGAGTTCTTGTTGCTGGACTGCCCGTATATGCTGCAGCCACTGATATTGGTGCAACTACTCGGGCTTCTGCTTGGGAAATAGCAGGTTTATTAGCCTACACTGTTGATGATGAATCTGATATTACTGCTGGTGCAGTTAACATGCAGATTAAAGGCGAAAGCACTTCTGACATCAGCGAAGCTAAAGTTGGAACCTACGGCGATTATTCGGCTGCAATTGCAACCGAAGATGTACCAACAATCATTGCTGGTCAGTCTGAACAAGAAATTGCTGATATCGTTATTACAGAAGCTATGAGAACCTCATTACAACTTAATCGTACCATAATTATTACCCTACCTTCAGGTGCAAGATGGCAGCCTGACTTTGCAGGAGCTACAGCAACTCCACCCGTAGCCCCGGCCGCTTTAGACAACTTTGACACCGATGAAGCTCTCAGAGTAAACTTCAGCAATTATACCGGCGCGGATAATCGCGGAGCCAAGTTTACTGTAGCTGCTGTATCTACCGGTGATGAAGCTGAAATAGTTTTAGAAGACGTAGAAGTAGCTCTTGAAGCTGGTTTCTCAGGCGATCTGGTAGCTACCGTATCTGGTAGTGCAGGATTATCCGGGGAAATCACATTAGCTAAAGCTGCAACTCCTTTCACAGCTACAGCTGAAGGCGCAACAGATGTAGTAATAGGCTTAAGCGGACAGGCTGCTGCTGATTTTACTTTAACTGAAAACGTTGCAGGAGCTTTTGTTCAGGATCAATCAGTTAATTTAGACCTGCCCGGCGGAGTAATCTTTGCTGGTACCCCCACAGTAGAAGTAACTGCAGGCGATGTAAAGATTACCAATGTAAGAAGAACTAATGGTGACAACACAGTAACCTTCGACATTGACAACGACAGTGATACCCCAAGTACCGTTAAAGTTTCTAATATTAAATTGAAACTTGACCGTACCGTTGCCGAAGGTGCAATTTCCTTATCCGTTCAAGGACTTGGTGCGGTTGAGACTGCAGCATATCCAGATTGGACCAATTCCATTACTGCTGCCAAAGCAACCATAGCCAATGTTGTAACCTCTGCTGGTTATGATGTTACTAATACCGCAGTATTCACTTTTGGTGATACTAATTACACCGTAAATGGTGTGATAAAGACTATGGATGTAGCTCCATATGCAGCCAATAACCGCACTTATATGCCAATCCGCTATGTTGCTTATGCACTGGGAATTGACGATAGCAACATTATATGGGATCAGACACAACAAACTGTTACCCTGATCAAGGGCGACAAAGTTGTTCAATTGAAACTTAATAGCAATGTGATTTTAATCAATGGTGCAACTGTAACCATGGATGTAACCGTTGAAGCTTCCAATGGACGTACCTTCTTACCAGCTGCATGGGTAGCACAGGCATTTGGCGCAACTGCTACTTGGGATGCAACAGCTAATACTGTTACTATCAAGTAATAAAGTGCAATAAACACCGTAAATCTCAAAAGAGCCCGGCTAAACACCGGGCTCTTTTATCTCCTTTTTTAGCAAAATAGGCATTGACCCGCCGGTCAGATGGGCATATACTATAAATAATTAAAATGTAAATGGAGCTGATTGTAATGTTGCTAAAAAGTAACAAGTACCTTATAGAAAAGCTGACAGTTATTATGGTGTTGTCCTTGCTCATCATCGGGCAGTCAAATTGGTCAGCGGACGCCAAAGAACCATCAAAACCAGAATTAACTTTAAATCAAGCTGTTTCTATGGCGTTAGGTGAAAGTGAAGCTTTAACTAAAGCCGAAATGCTAGTTGAGAAAAATGAAAATACATATGATGATAAAAGCAAAAATCTAGATTTTATACCAACCGCTCCGGGCACGGCAGCTGTCGAATCTGCTTATGCTCAGGTCTTGTCTGCCAATCTTACCTGGCAAGTGAGCCAGAGAAATTTAACTTCGGAGCAGGATAAAACGGTAATCGACACCTGTAATAAATACTGGGCGGTACTAAATGCTCAAGTTAAATTAGATTCGTCCCAAGCTAGTCTGGACAATGCCAAAGTACAACTGACCAATGCGCGTGCATTGTTACGGGTAGGTATGCTGGCCAATTCTGATTTAATCGGAGCCGAAGCCCAATTTGAAGCAGCAACAGCTTCGCTATCCTCTGCGCAGAATGATTTAAGTAATGCTTATGTTGCATTAAATCAAAAAATAGGTTTGTGGCCTGAGGATCGGCCAGTTCTAGTAGAAACGGTTGTATATCAGCCCTTAAAAGTTGATAATTTAGATCAAGAGGTTGCCAGGGTATTAGCAAATGCGCCTTCCGTTTGGCAGGTTGAACAGGCAGTTGCTCTGCAAAGGATATCTCAAAATATGGCTTTTTATTCCGGATCATATACCTCATATGAAAACCGTAAAATCGATGTTGAACAAGCAGAGTTAGATGTTGTTAGCACACAGAAAACATACGAAAAACTAACCCGCAATATTTACTATAACATAGTAAATGTTGAAGCATCTTATGCAGCAGCTTTGCAGAGTGAAAAAGTTGCGGAAGAAAATTATAGAATAAAGGAAATTCAACTTCAGTTAGGAATGGCAACCCAGGCTGATCTTACTAGTGCGAAAAAAGACTTGGTGACTGCTAAAACTACAATTTTCAACCTACTCTGTCAGCATGCTAATCTAAAATTAACTTTTGAAAAACCCTGGGCAGCCAGCTAGATTTATATAAAGTAGTTCATGAAAAGTTAAAATATTATTGAAGGAATTGTTCATTATGAAAAAAAACCTTGGAATGACGATGCTTCTAATGGTAATAACGATAGGCTTGTTAATGAATGGGGTTGCTGAAGTAAAAGCAGAATCAGGCGTTACCGTAATACGCTCATCAATTGTGCGGGGTAATACTTGGTCAGAGATTGGTAAGCTTCTAATTGAGGCGGAAAACTATGCATTAAAAAATGATGATGTTATGTTACTTAAATTGCCGGAAGATTTTAAATTCTATGCGGATAATTTATCAATAAGCGGTCCGGTAATCTCGGGTAATCCACGTATAATTACCTATACAATTACCGGCAATACCGGCGGGCAACAAAAGTTGATAATACCCGAAGAGTATGCAGGAGAACCTAATGATTTATTCACCGCCAATGGAAATAACCCCCTGAAAATTACGGCTTTAAGTAGAAATGAAATGAAGATTGAGCTGCTTAATTATATATCAACTGGTGCCAGGAATGTTATGTATTTGGAATTGAATGAAGTCTATGTACCTGGTGGTCATAGTGGTAGTATTCCAGTGTATATGGATGCTCCATCTGGTTCCGGGTGGCCGGTAAATAAAACGGTGGTGGCTGATACGGGACGATCATTACCGGGAGAACCCAAAGATCTTAAGGCCGAAGCAATTGCCACCCATAGTATTACCTTGACTTGGCGTGACAACTCAGACATAGAAGATGGTTTTATCATTTGGGCTCAGCCAACCGGCAATAATTATTCGAAGTTGGCAACCGTTAAAAGTGATAGTGAAAAATATGTGATTAATAATTTAGAACCGGATACTGAATACCGATTTAAAGTCACTGCCTATAATGCTAATGGGGAATCTGACTATAGCAATGAAACAATAGCCAAAACAGCGGTGCAAAATGAAATGAAGTTAAAAATAAATCAAAAGATTTATGCGATCAATGGACAAGAAAAGCTTATGGATACAGTGCCTATTATAATCCAGGACCGGGTGTTTTTGCCTTTGCGCAGTATTGCTGAAGGGCTGGGGGCGGAAGTTGAATGGAATCCGCTGCAAAACAAGGCTATCGTAAAAACGAGTGACAAAATTATACAACTAACCTTAGACAGCAATAAAGCCATAATAAACGGTCAAGAAACTCTAATTAGTGCAGAAAACCCGGACATAAGACCGATAGTTGTTGATGAGCGGATTTTACTGCCATTGAGATTTATTGCTGAAGGGTTACACCAAAACATAGAATGGAATCCAACCGAGCAGGTCATTACTATATATAATAATTAGCAACTAACCTCATGATCAGGGTGCCGGTCACCCCACTTTTGTTTACTATTAACCCTTAATTCAGTGTCTAATAAATCCGGCCTAGCAGCCATACCAACATTTAACTTAAACTTTACAAGGCCTAGACTTTTGAGAACCCTAGGGCGGTCCAAGGGACAATGGCGCTAGGCGACCCAGCAAATTATCGAGTCTTCTCGATTACCTTCTGTATTCGGGAGGTGATCTCGGGAAACTAGGTGGTGGATAGATCTCTAAGTATTCAATCGGAAGCTGAGAATGCAAAAGGCTCAACCATCAATATTTAGCTGATGGTTGAGCCTTCATAGTAACTTGCTGCCTAAGTATTACCATATAACATGAGGTCAGATTATAATGCATATGGTTATTATTCTTGCAGATATATATCCAGAATTTGGCTTGCTCCGTGCCAGGAGGTATCTGTAACTTCAAATTCCAGATCATCGATTTTGATTTTCGCTCCTATCAAGTCATAAGTGGTATCCTGGTAAATAAAATGAGCAGGGTCGGGTATAGCTATCCGATTGAAAGTTACCCATTTACTGCCAGTATATATAGTTGAGTTAGCAGTACCCTTCTGATATTTGGTTTCATTATTGAAAAATACTATGCTTGTAGGCTGATCGGCTATAGAAGTATCATCCACATCGCCAGTATCTATGATAGTAACTTGCTGCGCAGTGTCATAATAGATTTCATCAATATAATATATTTTATTATCAACCCGGCATTTAAAATCGGAATCCACATCGTATTGTTTTCCACTAATACGTATCACATCACGTTTCACCACAATTATTTGATCCAAAGTGTAAATAGAGGTTCCTTTAATAATGCTCACATCGTCTGCACTTCGATATTCATCATTTAGTATAACCCATTCCTGATAAGCACCCTCGCTGCAGTAAAAGACAAATCTTGATTTATTAATTTGTAATGAGTTTATTTGATACTGCATATCGTCAACTATCATGGTTACTTGGCTATATGGATAAACTTTGGATTCTGCGCTAAAGTTGCCGGTGGCGTCAATGGTGACCTCAGATAGCGGGTATCTTATGCCACCTACCATAAAGTATATATGGTTGATGCTGTCCAGACTAAGAGTGGTATCATCTGCAAAAATAGCAGCAATATCAGAGATGTCTAGTTGGCTCATAACTACTGGATCAGTAGTTATTAAATGCATTTTGGTATCTTGCTCGTTAAGATCGATTTTATCAATATCATAAAAATCCTGGTTGCTGGTTTCTCCATTGCTCACGCTTATGGTGATCTTATCAGTTCGCAGGTCATATTCTTGGTTGTCGATATTAACCAAGTGTTCATCGATGATTTCCATATCGGACAGGTAATGATCGTTGTTGGTAGATTTAATATATAAATTAATATAATCGCTATTATATATGTAATCTCCTACGCTAAATTTGTAAATTTTACGGCAGCTAGGTGAGACTAGTAAATTATCCCCGCTTATTGCCAGCTTGTTAATACCGTACCGATTATTATATACAATAATATCGGGATTATTGCTGCTATTTAGATCAAAGGAGTAATAGTTATTGATTATAACCGCTGAGGTAGATACTGAAATGTTGTTTATGGGCACTTCTTGATATTCGGTTATAATTGAAACTGGGACTGTTTTCAGATCATATGACTGGTCGTCTATAACCACATAGCGGATACTACCGGTACTTCCAGTGGTGGGGGTAGGAGCGGTACTGGTAGGGACAGCCGGGACTTTACCCTGATAAGCCAACAATTTGTATAAAACGGTACAGGCTTGACCGCGGGGCAAGTCGGCAAACGGTTCGAAATTACCATTGGAATATCCCGACATAAGGCTCAGATCAAAAGCAGTGGTAATATACCCTGCATACATACTTTGTTCGATCTTGTCTTTATCATTGAAGGGGGGTACTATGGCAGCAGCATTTTTGCCCAGGGCTCGAACCAGCATAGCACAAGCTTCGCTGCGTTTGATATTGCCGTTGGGCACTAACCCGTTGGGATATTCACTCGGCACTAATATTCCCCGTTTAACTGCTTCATTAATCGCCCCTATGGCCCAATTACCTCTGGTATCACTAAAACTACTACTCACTGTATCGCTGGGGGTAACTTCCAGACAGGTAATCAAAGCACTGGTAAATTCGGCTCTAGTCATATTTCTATCGGGTTTGAATGTACCATCCGGATATCCTGCCATATAGCCCAGGTTATAAAGCTGACCAATATAATTTTTAGCCCAGTGAGCTTCAATATCTGGGAGTTGGTTGGCTGCTGCACAAGGTCTGGTGCTCATAGAACTGAAAATCAGAGACAGTACTAACAGACAGAGCCATATTGTTTTTTTCATATCCTGTCCTCCTCGTATAATGTTTTGATTGTGATAATGCTTAAGGTTATTATACTAAACTTCATACACAAACTGGACTTATTACCTTAATTTTTTGACATGAATCAAACCTTTCCCTGCCAGTAAAGCAGGGACAGCCCGAATACTATGGTATAATTGAATGAAATTACTGCCAAACAGAAAAAATGATATGGGGGAAGACCTCAGGTTTATGATGTAAATACTTGCCATTATTAAGGGAATAATTTACAGTATAAATAGATAAAGTAGCTAGTTTTCATTGGGGATTTGTAGGTTGATTACGGGAGGAATTCTTTTGAACAGAGATGAAATTATTGCATATTGGGTTGCAACTGCAGAACAGGACTATGAAACTATGATACATTTGTATGATAGCAAGGATTATCACTGGAGTCTTTTTATGGGGCATCTAGTTTTAGAAAAATTACTGAAAGCTGTGTACGTGTCAATAAAAGACATTGAGGTGCCTAGGATTCATGATTTGCTCCGACTATCCGAAAAGGCTGGGCTGGATACTAATAATGACCAAAAGGATCATATGGATCTTATTACTAGTTTTAATATAGCCGCTAGATATCCGGATTATAAGCAAAGTTTTTACCGGAAATGTACAAAAATATTTGTGGATGAAAGCCTTATGGCAATAAAGGAGTTGAGGACGTGGCTTCTAGCAATGTTGAAGTAGAGATAACTGCTATCGCCCGGAAATATGCTAACTTAGTAAAAGAAGAAATGAACGTAGAATCAGTCTACTTGTTCGGGTCTTTCGTTAGTGGAAGATATAATTCGGATAGCGATATAGATATTGCAGTTATTGCAGATGATTTCTCCGGCGATGTTGTTGAGGATACTTTGAAGTTAATGAGAATTAGAAGA
Organism: uncultured Syntrophomonas sp.; assembly: GCA_964647245.1. Lineage (GTDB taxonomy): Bacteria > Bacillota > Syntrophomonadia > Syntrophomonadales > Syntrophomonadaceae > PHAA01. Next base: position 21,789 of record CAZYJA010000008.1, read on the forward strand.
AAAATTGACACCAGAATAGAGCCTCATCCAATGAGAAAAGATAACCCTTTTGTTCGGCAGGTAATGGAAACCGGTCTACGTATCGGTTAAGGTGCCTGTCACCCAACTTATCAACTTATTGTTGAAATGGATATCCCTTCCTGTTACGATGGTAGCGGGAGGTGATTTTTTTGGGGAGAAGGCAGCGGGTTGAGTATCCGGGGGCAATGTATCATGTGATTCAAAGGGGCAACAATCGGGAGTATATTTTTAATGAGCCTGAAGATCGGAATTATATGGTTGATCAGATGAAAAATGCTGTTGATGTAGA
>CAZYJA010000009.1:0-21885 GCA_964647245.1 uncultured Syntrophomonas sp.
GAGACCAAGTGAAGCAGCAGCCAAATCTAGATAAAGACGCAGTCGCCCGGGCAGGTCGTGCTTAAAGCTGTCAATTTCCAAAATCAAATTATATTTGGCAGATGTTTCGTAATTATCAGACCCGGAGCTGATATTTGATTCGTAGATGCGGAAGTTGACCCGGCCCGGGTCGAGGGCAAGGTTATATGGTCCCGAACTATCCAGGGTTAGTAGTTGGTAGCCAGCTCCGACCTGCAACTCCAAATTGGCAGTGTCAAATGGGATTTTGTCGAACTCCAAGCCTGGCTGGGCGGTTTTTTTCTCTATATAAAACTCATACGGATAGATTAGGCTGCAGGTGCCGCCAAGATTACGATTCATCGCGTAAGAATCCCATGATAAGCCGCTTACAGATGCGAATTGCAGATCTGGTAGGCCTATGATAGCTACTTCCTGGGGTAGAGATCTTATAAAATCCTCTAGTTCCCGGGTATACGGAGGATCTGCTCCCAATAATACGGCGGCTAAATTCCACCCGGCGGATGAGTAAAAGCCGATAGACTCAGCTTCCTTGGCGGCCAGCGAGGGAAGGGCAGTAACCTGTTTTTCCAGGGTATGCTTATAAGTATCAATTACACTTATAAAGGCTGTTTGCCCCTTTGCTTCAGAATTCTGGACCACCATTATGTTGCCAGTTAATGGGCGGTGGGGGTACTGCAAATTATAGCCCTGCACCAGGGCCAGCGGTTGGGGAATGAGGTGTACTTCCTGAAGTCCTAATATTTCTTCAATGACTTCTAACAGCATTTTATGGGTGGAAAGATTTAGGACGGTCGGGAATGATATGGCGGCTGAACCTACCGAAATACGACTCGGCAGGATATATTCACGGTACAGGTGATATAGGTACTCCCTCATGCCAGCTCGATCCCGGAAGGATTCGGCAGTGCTATAACTAAACTTACTCATGCCGGGAATCTTTACTCTAATGCTGGGGTCGGCAAGTAGCTGGCCTTTTTGCCAGCACTCTAAATAAGTATATTTATTTCCTAAGACTATGGCTACGTGCATGTTTCTAACCTTCCCGGGCGATGATTACTTTGGGGATTATAACTTCCTTTAAGTCATCCAGCTTAATAATGAATATGTCACCTTCGGTATGTAAGATTTGATTAGGGCGAGCATTGCTGCTCTGGGTTGCAATAGGTCCGTTTGGTATGAGGTATAACAGGTGCGAGGGGAATAAATCCCCGACTTTCAAAGGTATATAATCAATTTGTATATCTATCTCGGAGAAATTACTGCTAATATTGCGAGGGTTAAGCGGTTTCTTAAGTTCTTCCAGGATGCCCAGCAACAAAGTTAATAAGGAATCAAGCATATCCAAGGACAGTTGTAATTGTTTGGCGATAGCGACAGCGTGGGTGGCCTTTTGGTCCAAAAGGTCAATCTGGCTTGCTAACAAGGCGATTTTGTTTTGCAGCCTTTCCATTTGGGCGAAAAGTAATATACCTCGGGGTTTAACCTTATTGTCGAGCTGCAGTTTACAAAATTGATAGACTTCGCCAAGCACCTGGCTGCTGCGTTGACTATGATTCTGATAATCTGCCTGGCTGGATGAAGCTAATGTATCAATCAATTCATCCAGGGAGGGCAGGAGCCGTGAGCTATAAGTGGCCAGTTCTTGAAGATAAGCTCCATCCATGCGGGTCAGGTGAAATGCATTGGCAATCAGTTCACCATCGCCACGAGACCTATATAACAGGCTTTGCTCCAGATAAAACAGCAATGCCTGGAGCCACTCTTCCATTTGTCCAGCTACCCGGCTGGAATGCTTGAAATCGCTTTTTTCGCTGTACAGGTTGATTAATTCGAGGTAAAAAACATAGGTTGGCTGGATGTATTGTTTATACCAGGTACGTGCCGTAGTCGGAGTTTTGCGGTTATCCCAGGAGACATCTATTTTATCCAACTCGGCTTTTACAGCTCGGGTGTTTTCTTTGGTTGGGGCTTGATTCTGCTGTAGTTTGACCAGCAGCTTGATAGCTAATTGCCAGCCAGCCATCAGGCGTTTCAAATCCCGGTCTGCTTTCATACTGTCTTCCCATTGACTTATGAGATTAGCGACGGCAACATGGGCCGGATACTTTTTCAGGATATTCAGCAGCTTTTGATCTTCCAACAGGGTTTGCAGCTTACCCACATGCTCCCGAAAGTCGGCCCAGTCATGGGTCAATTCCTTTAAAATGTAGAGTAACTCGACATTTAGTTCGTCATTTCCGAGGCAGGATGCCAGCAATAGCTGATTTGTTTCTGCACGTTTAACTTGCAGCAGGGCAGCTATGCTCTTAACCTTATTAAATAAATGGGCTTGTTGCTTGATGCTGGTTAGGACGTCATTTTTTAAAGTTGCTTCCTGGTGACTAATATTATAAAGCGAGCGGGTATCTCTGGCGATGATTTGCCGGTAAAGGGGGAAAAACTTCTGATGGAAACTAGTATAGTAATAGGTGTTTAATTCCAGCAGATATTCGTCCCAATCCCTATCGTTTGCTCTAACCAGGTTGGCATTTTTACTCTGAAGAAGTATTTCGTTTTTTAACTGCAAGAGCATTTGGTCTAAGCGATCTGCGTATTTTTGTGATTCAGCTGCGGGAAGAATCATTATAACACCCCCATAAATTGACCTAGAAGCAACTCCATTCGGATATTGTTGGGGCCTTGAAAATTAATGTTCCGTTGAGGATTATCGGGGAGCGATATTTTTTCGGGCGCAGTTTCCTGGATGGCGGCCATAATTAGTCGTCCGGCATTTCGGGTAGATTCATCGGTCCAGGGTCCCAATTGCTGAAGTCTCGACTCATTAATGAAGAATGAACCTGGTATCCAGTGGAAAAAATGTTGGTATTGTTTTAAAAGGGCGGTCGCAGCCTCCCGGTCTAAATTGATTCTTGTTTCTTGTTGCCATAAACCAAGCAGTTCCATGATAACTATTGACTCATGAGGTAAGGTGGCGGTTCTTTGGACCATGGCTGCTACGCATTTATTGATGTCAGGGTCACTTACTTTTTCACCAGGGCTTTGAAGCAGCTGAGCGATCACGTCATCCGGCCGGTAACTTTGAATCCTGGCCGCCTGCTGGGCAAGTTCGTAACGGGCGTAGGCGCGATATCCCTGTAAATTGGCGACGATAATGGTATAGAGGTCCAGATAATAGAGGGAAGCTGGATCAGGGGTAAAACCCAGGAAAATACTTCGGTAGATATCCAGTACATATCTATGCGGCTCGCCCGGGTTGACCAGCAGGGCGTAAATAGGCAGAACCTGGCGAAGTAACTGATTGATCTGTTGACGGTAAGGTTCTTCGTGACATAGGGAAGAAGTATCGCTATTCGGCTGATACTTAACTATTTCCGTCATTATTGCCAGACAGTCAGTCAGAAGTCCGGCCCGGTAGAGCATTTCGGCGCTCTCCAGCAGTTGCGCCGAATTCAGGTGATCCGACTTTAGGTGTTTTATGGCTTTAGCTATAATCTGAATTTTATCACCATAGATGGTGGGATATTTATCGATTGGATTTGATGGGCTGCGGCTGGGAGCAGGCGGCCCAGATTGCCCGGCCAGCTCGGTCTGCCTGGCTTTAATGAGCTTGCGTAAAGACTTGTTGGTGGTTCGGGGCAAGAGATAACTACAGAGCTCCTTATCCATTATGCTGATGATTTCAGCAAAAGGAGCAGTAAGTGCCTCCTCATAAATGTTTATTAAAAATGACAGGTCCTGAGGCTGTGGTTTATGGTCAGGGATGAAATCAACCAAATAATAAAAAAATTCGGCCTTAAACGCTGAAGAAGATTCTCGTACGCAATTGAGAATAGGCAGGTTATGTATATTGTGGTAAATGATCTTAAAGAACACAGTTGATTTATTTCCATAATATAGAGCGCGTTTGATAAAATCAAACTCTGCGGCATGGTTAATCTTAACTCCTTCCCCGGTAGGAGAAGCAGTCCGGATTTTACCTCGCAGGTGTAATTCTTCCTGCCAGGCAGAGAATAAATCTTCGCTAGTCAGGGTCTCGTTAAAATTGTCAATGATAGTTTGCATAGCTTTATACCTCGATATAGCTCCCATAAAGAGCCAGATTCAATACCTGGCAGGCATTTTGTGCTTTGGCGGTATTATCTTCAGTTAAAAATATATAGTAATAAATAGATTTCGCTTTGTTAGTGAATATTCCTCCCAGGCAATCACCAGCCACGAATTCTATGCGATCCTCGCTGGCCTTACTGCCGCGCAGGTAACGAATACTTTGCAGCCGACTCACAAAAGAGTAACGACCGATTCGATCAAAATGGCTTTTGAGACCTGTTTCTTTATATGGATTAGCACTTTCATATTTTATAACTAAATCCTTCTGGCGAGGTTCAGGCAGTTCCATCCGTTTTGTATCGACTGTTATTAATTGCAGATGAGAAAGAATTGAAGAGTTATTTAAACCATAAGGATAGGTATGTTCCAGATAATCATGTAAAAAATAGGGGAACGAATCAATAGACAGGGAGTTGGATTTTAGGTCCTCAATCAGTTCGGGTTTATTTAACAGGTAATCATAGAAATCATCAATTCCATAAGCAAAACGGGGGATGAAGGTATTATATTCCCGGCTCAAAATGGCAGCGAAGCGCTCATAAAAGAGGAGATAAGACTCGGGTGATGCAGAACGCAACTGATCAGCATAATCCATCAGGCAACTGTATTCTTCGTCGCTTAAGAATTGTTGACGATACAATTTCTGAAAAATTATGCGCATATTCGTACCCATCACTCTATTGCTCCCCCATACTCATACTATCCACTATCCACTATCCACTATCCACTAATCCCACTATCCACTAATCCCACTATCCGCCAAAGGTACTAAACACGTAGCCCTGAGCCTGCAAGTCGGTGATAATCTGTTCCAGGGCTTCGGTATTGCTTTGAGACACCGCGTGCAACAGGATGACTGCACCAGGGTGGATATTATCTAGAACATGTTTGTAGGAAACCGCTGCTCCAGGTTGCTTGGCGGGATCCCAGTCCTGGAAAGCCATGCTCCAGAAAACAGTTGCATAACCTAATTCATTAGTCCATTTTAGCGTGGCAGGCGAGTAATTGCCCATAGGAGGCCGCAAATATCTAGCCATTGAAGCGCCGGTCAGTTCAGTATACTTTTGTTCCAGCGATTTGATTTCCGAGGTGAATTTTTCCTTGGATAGGGTGGGCAGATCAGGGTGATTCAGGGTATGGTTACATACCAAATGGCCGGAGGTTTGCATTCTTTTAACCAGTTCCGGCTGGGTCTGAATAAACTGCCCGGTAATAAAAAAAGCGGCTGGTACCTTTTTTCGGCTGAGGGTGTCCAGGATCTTGGTAGTATAGCCCAATTCATAGCCGCAATCAAAGGTTAAATATATTTTCTGGCTATTGTTGGGGAGTAGATAAAATGCATTGTTTCCAGCCAGCAAGGCAGCAATGTCTTTATTTATGGTAGCCGGTTTATGCTCTTGGTTTCTGGTAAACCACCAGGATAAAGTCTGGTTGGCTGCTTGCGCAGGTTCCTGAGTCGGTTCCTGAGCAGGATTTTCAACAACCGGTGCTGGCTGGGGGGCCTCCTGAGCGGGAGGAGCCGCGGGAGAATCAGGTATCGGAGGAATAGCAGCATTGGATTTGCAGCCTGCCAAGGTGGCTAGTATAATCAATAATAATAAACATAGCATAGATTTTTTCATAGACCCAACACTCCTTCTGCCTAATGACTACATATTTTGCCAATCAATTTCATAATTATATATACTATACTAATTTTAGACTAATAGCTTACTATTTAGCCATAGTATTTATTGGGCGACCTCTGCTAGACTTATTCATGAAGAGACGTGAGTTAGGTGGGCGGTTTTATGAAAAAAATAAGCTTTATAAAAAATCACAGCCATCGAATGCTGGTATTTCCGATCATATTTTTGGTCTTACTGGCATTTATAGTGGCAGAAAACCAGCATCTGTTGGCGGGAAGCAGGGATTCAGTTATCTATACCTATGCCAATAGTTTCCTAAAGGGCGAGATCGGCTCCGGATATGGGGCTAGCTCGGGGGCTAAGGTGGCTCTGACCGACCTGGAACCAGGCGACATTGTGCTGGGCGGGTGGCCAAATTGCGCCTACGGGCGTTTCTCGCATGCAGGCATATATGTGGGTGATAATAAGGTCCTGGAGGGGTTTGTCGATTACGGACTGAGTATCCAGGAGTTAAGTCATTATTTAAATTATTCTGAGGTTAGTATACTGCGGGTCGAAGCCAGTCGCGAAATAAAAGAACAAGCGGTAGCCTATGCTTTGGCGCGGCAGGGAAAAATGTTTTATCCAGTGGCCTTTAAACAGGGTGAAAGATATTGGAATTGCAGTAAAATCATCTGGCAGGCCTATCAGGTGCAGGGCATTGATTTGGATATCATTAATGACTTATGGATAGCGCCGGAAAGATTTTCCGCCAGCCCCAACGTGACCGTAATCTATGAAAAGGGGATATAAAAATAGTTGTTGCAACCTTGAGGCTATATTTACTGCATATATTTGCCATTCTGGCGGTATGGTTGGGAATGTACTGGCCAGGTTTGGATATTGTTCTGGCGATCTTATACTTAATTCTTTTGTACGAAGAAGGCAAGCATAGCGCCCAGTTCTTCGATGGGCATTGGAGACAGGGTTTGGTGGCTGTTTTGTGGCAGTTGCCTGGTTTGGGGTTAGGGGCATCGGTACTGTTGGGTTGGGATCTTTTAACTGAGTTTGCTTATTATTTTATTTTTATGTTGGAGTTGTGGGTGACTCCCATTCTTCCGCTAGTGTCGCTGTTACCAGTCTGGACAATTCTGGAAAGACCGATTTACTATTACTTTTTTTTCCTGACAGTTCCATTGCTGGCCATATTATATTTTCTGCCAGCCTGTAAGCCGCCAGGCCAAAAGTAAGTTAATCCGTTGGCGCCATCAACATCTAAAACCGAGTTAACGGTAATGATGTGATTTCACCAACGGATCTTTGTAGAAACAGTAACGGTTTTAATTCCGTTTAGGAAATCTGTGGTGCTCAGTTTTAGATTTATCCCGTTAGGGGACTGAAACTTTAACCTCACGGTTTCCCCGAAATAACCGTTACTACCTCTTATCGTAGCATGTGCAAATTTGAGTTTGATATACAGGTATTTTTTAGGAAAAAACCCTAATCAAATAACCAGCCCAGCTACCAATAAAACTTTTAAAGTGGGATGATATATGAATTTTGTGGTGAAATAAAGGGGAAATTGTTATAATATAGCTATAATCAAATAAGGGGGGTATTTTTTATGTATAAAAAAGTATTACTCGCCGTTGATGGGTCCGAAACTTCCATGAAAGCAGCCCGAATCGCCAATGATTATTTGGAAAAGGGAATAGCTGAGGAACTTACTATTGCACATGTATTCATGAGTCGCGAAGGTAGTAACTATTATATTGGCACCGATATTAGTGAAAAAGTAATCGTTGCTTCCAGAGAAAATGGAGAAACAGTCTTAGAGAAAACTAAAGCCGTATTTACTGCTCCTGATAAGGTGAAGACCGTACTTAAGTCCGGGGATATCGCGCAGACTATTATAAAACTTGCGAATGATTTTGATCTAATTATTATTGGCAGTCGGGGTATGAATACTATTGCCGGACTCTTGATGGGGAGTGTAAGTAGTCGGGTAGTTCAATATGCTGAGCAACCAGTACTGGTAGTAAAATAGGACTGAAACTTGGGACCTGACAATATTGCCAGGTCCCAGTTGTTTAGTTTGCATATTAAAAATGTCTTTGCAAGTTAATAAAATATCAAATACTCTAGTATCAGCTTTGCTAAGATTTTTGAGGGAGGTTGCGTATGATTAACTTAACTATTCCCGGTCGAGAAATAAACCTGGAATTGAAAAATCTGGTGCTCGATTTGAATGGCACGCTTTCAGTTGATGGCAAATTGATTGCGGAAGTGGATTCAAGGATTGCTGGGCTGCAAAATCATCTGCAAATATATCTATTAACTTCTGATACCCTGGGATGTGGTTCGAGCATAGCAGAAGAGCTGGGGCTGGAAATATTTATCGTAGGGTGTGAGCAAGGTGGACAAGACAAGCTGGATTTTGTAAACACCTTAGGGGCCGAAGAGACCATAGTAATTGGAAACGGTTACAACGATCGATTAGCTCTTGAAAATGCGGCATTGTCTATTGCCGTGATAGGCAGTGAAGGTTGTTGTGCCAAAGCATTACAAAAAGCCGACATTGTGGTTAATAGTATTCTCGATGCCCTCGACCTGCTCTTAAAGCCTATGCGTATTGTTGCTACACTCAGGGATTAACCCAATATGCTATCAGCCGGCGCAGTAGTATGTATTCCGGTTGGGCTGATTTCATCATTACTTTCTAATAGTTTCTAATTCCTCCAACCGTAAACTAAAGTTTGAAATGAAACTGGTTTACCTGCCTGACCATGGTGACAATTCATTCACTCCAGGCTCTCTCTCCTTCATTTACCAGTCAATAATATAGCCCTTGCATGTTATCATTTAGAAGGATTATTCGATTAATAATCTATGATGCTTCTGAGTATCTGTCTGCTCGTTTTTATATTATGAGTTAGCTATCATTTTGGCTGCAACCCAGGTGGTCTAATACGGTATGACAAAAGGCGGCAGGAGTAATTTAAAACAACTAGCCAAACTATTGGGATAAAGGACTACCTCCGCTAGCAGCGGCATAAAAACTTCACTACTATACCTTCCATGGCATAGGATGGTGGCAAACCACCTACCGGGTCAGTTGGTTATGCTGATAAGTTAGGGGGGCTGCTTATAAACTGATATTAGGTAAAATTAACATATTATTAACATTAATATGAGTCATATATGTATTATAATGGAGAGAATTTACCTCATATATCTGGCATCTGAGTCATGCATATTGAATACATGCCCAATGTAATAATGTTTTTAAACCAAAAAGGGCTTTAGTATGCTATAATTACTAGAATTTTTATCAATAACAAAGGTCGATATTTTGTCGATAAGGTATAATATTAACATTTTTAGTCGGGGAAAGGGGCGAGAATTTTGGGGAAGGCCGTAAAATTGTCTCCAACCAGCGATAATAACAAAGCACTAATATCCAAGTTAGAGACAGAAGCAGGCACCAATATTAATCTGTGTTATCAATGTGGGAAATGTACGGCGGGATGTCCGGCAGCATTTGCCATGGATTACCCGCCGCGGCAGGTTATACGCTTGTTGCAGCTGGGACTGGTAGAGGAGGCCTTGGATACCGAGAGCGTATGGATATGCGCCAGCTGTGAGACCTGTTCATCACGCTGTCCCCGGGGAGTAGATATTGCAGCCCTGATGGATGCGGTACGCAGGGAAGCGCTACTACAAAATCGGGTTACAGATAAGAAAGTGGCAGCATTTAACAAAGCTTTCCTAAACGGAGTCAAGTGGTTCGGCCGAACCTACGAAGCAGGATTGCTTATTCAATATAACACTGCAACCGGCCAGTTTTTAAAAGATGCCGAACTAGGTCTGCCGATGTTCATGAAAGGCAAAGTGAGTATATTACCTGAAAAAATAAAAGGCCGTGAAGCAATCAAAAAGATATTTGAACGGTCCCAGACAAAGGGGGTTGAATAGCATGAAACTAGCCTATTATCCTGGTTGTTCCCTGGATAGCAGCGGGATTGAATATGGTCTTTCTACCCGCCGAACCGCAGCCATACTAGGCATAGAACTGGAAGAAATAGAAGATTGGAACTGTTGTGGGGCTACTTCGGGACATAACACCAATAAAATGCTGTCCCTGGCCTTACCGGCTCGCAACCTGGCCATCGCCGAGAAAAGCGGACTGGATATCCTGGCCCCCTGTGCGGCCTGCTATAACCGCTTCCGGACCACCGAGCAGGCGGTGCGCCACGACCAGAAACTTAAAGAAAAAATAGAAGCCGTTATCGAAATGCCCTATAGCGCCAAGCAAGAAACCCTGTCCATTCCCGACTTGCTGGCCAACAAAATAGGAATAGCCAAAATAGGCGAAAAAGTAGTAAATCCCCTAACGGGAATGAAAGCCGCCTGCTACTACGGGTGCCTCCTGGTAAGACCCATAGAGCATACCGGCTGGGACGATGCCGAAGACCCCCAGAGCATGGATCAGGTAGTAACCGCCCTGGGAGCCGAGGCTACTGATTGGCCCTACAAAACCGAATGCTGCGGAGCAGCCCTGGCAACTTCCCGGCCCGACGTAGGCACCAAAATGATCCACGACGTACTATTAAACGCCCAGGCCGCCGGTGCCGAGTGCATAGTCACCGCCTGCCCCCTGTGCATGATGAACCTGGACATGCGTCAGAAAGCAGCCGAGAAAGCCTTTAAAGTAAAATTTAACCTGCCAATTTACTATATAACCGAACTCATAGCCATAGCCTGCGGCGACGCGCCCAAAACAGTAGGCATAGAAAGACACTTTGTAGAAGCGGGCCAATATCTGGAAACAGTCAAGGTAAGAGCAGCCGAGGCCAAAATGGCGGCCGAAAAAGCCGCCCAGGAAGCCGCCGCCAAAGCCAAGGAAAAAGCCGCTGGCGGCAAAGAAAAAGCCGCCAAGCCAAGTGATAGTTCAGCCGAACCCGATCCCAAGAAAGTTGCCGCCTTTGCCGCCGCATTGGCCAAGAACCCTGACAAAATGGCGGCCAAGCTGGTCGCAGACCCGGCCCAGGCTAGTATCCTCGCGTCAATTCTCGATGCAAAGCGGATCGGAAAACTATCCAGCCTGATGGCCAAAGATATGGAATTAGCCCAAAAAGCAGCCGCCGCCTTTGTACAGCAAGAACTAAAACGGCAGGGAGAATGCCAGGATTAATCAAAATAAACCAATTGAATTTATCATATATACCATAACATTCATATTCACTTAAGGAGGGAGAGGGAGAAGATGAAAAAACGAGTTGGCGTATTTGTGTGTGAATGTGGAACCAACATCGCCGCTACTGTAGATACCCAAAAAGTAGCTGAATACGCAAAAACATTGCCCGGCGTTGTCTATGCCACCAATTATAAATATATGTGTTCAGATCCAGGCCAGGAACTCATAAGAAATGCCATTCAAGAGCAGCAGCTAGAGCAGGTGGTAGTTGCCTCCTGTTCACCGCGCATGCATGAGAATACCTTCCGCAAAGCCACGGCGGCCGGCGGACTCAATGCCTATATGATGGAAATGGTCAATATCCGGGAACAGAATTCCTGGGTCACCCATGATAAAGGACAGGCCACCCAGAAGGCCAATTCCCTGGTACGCATGGCGGTAGCCAAGGCCCTGCGCAATAAACCTTTACAGAGCTCAACAGTTCCCATTACCAAAAAAGCCATGGTTATCGGCGGAGGAATTGCAGGTATGCAGGCCGCCCTCGATATCGCCGAAGCAGGCCACCAGGTAATAATCGTCGAAAGAGAAGCCTCCATTGGCGGGAAGATGACCCAGCTCGACAAAACCTTCCCCACCATGGACTGCGCAGCCTGAATAGGCACCCCCAAGATGGTTGCTGCGGCGCAGCATCCTAACATTGAACTAATGACCTATTCAGAAGTTACCAACGTAAGCGGATACATCGGCAACTTCAAAGTTACCGTAAAACAAAAACCCAAATATGTAGATTGGGATGCCTGTACCGGTTGCGGCACCTGTATCGAAAAATGCCCCACCAAAAAACTGGCCGATGAGTTTGATTTTGGTATGGGTAAAAGAACCGCTATCCATAAGCTATTTCCCCAGGCAGTTCCAGGCAAACCCTATATTGATGCCGAAAACTGCATGAAGCTGACCAAAGATAAATGCGGGATTTGCGAAAAAGTCTGCCCAACCGATGCCATTAACTTCAAAGACCTGGCAGTATTCAAAGAAATAGAAATTGGAGCCATCGTCATGGCCACCGGTTACGATCAGTTTAACTGGCAAGAAGCTTATGGCGAATATGGTTACGGTAAATATCCGGATGTTATCAGTGGACTGGAATTCGAGCGCCTGGTCTCCGCCGGCGGACCAACTTCAGGAAAAATAGTACGCCCGTCCGATGGAACCGAGCCTAAAAACATCGCCTTTATTAAATGCGTGGGTTCACGCGATGACGCCAAAGGCAAGAGCTATTGCTCCCGGGCCTGTTGTATGTATACGGCCAAACATGCCTATCAGGTCAAAACCAAAATAGATGACAGTGAAGCCTATGTCTTCTATATGGATGTAAGAACCGCGGGCAAAAACTATGAAGAGTTTTATCAGCGGGCCTTAAATGCTGGCGCCAAATATATTCGCGGCCGAGTCAGCAAGATCTACCCCCGCGGGGATAAATTAGTTCTTAAATCCGAAGATACCCTACTGGGAAGACCTATTGAAGTTGAAGCAGATATGGTAGTACTGGCAACCGCCATGGTACCTTCAGCAGGTGCAACCGAACTGGCCAAGAAAATCGGTTTCTCGGTGGACAAAGATGGCTGGTTCCAGGAAGCCCACCCCAAACTGCAGCCGGTAGAAACCTTTGCAGCGGGTGTATATCTGGCCGGGACCTGTCAGGGACCCAAAGATATTCCTGATACCGTGGCCCAAGCCAGCGGCGCTGCCGTAAAAGTCCTGGGATTGTTCTCCAAGACCGAGCTGGCCACCGAACCCATGGTTTCCGAAGTAGATATCACCAAATGTTCTGGCTGCGGACTGTGTGTACCGATTTGCCCCTATAAAGCCCTTTCCCTAAAAGAGATCAACGAACGGGGCGGACATGGACACGGACCCTTTACCCGCTCAGTAGCAGAAGTTAACGCGAGCCTTTGTCAGGGATGCGGGGCTTGTTTACCGGCTTGCCGGACCCTGGCCCTGAACTTAAAGGGCTTTACCAATGACCAACTTGTATCGGAGGTGGACGCATTATGTCTATAGAATCACAAGCTGGCTGGGATCCGAAAATAATTGTATTTGCCTGCAATTGGTGTTCCTATGCCGCAGCAGATCTGGCAGGCTTAAATCACCTGGAGTATGGAGCCGATATACGCATTATTCGGACCCCCTGTTCAGGAAGAATGGACCCTATGCTGGTTTTAAGAGCCTTTAACCGCGGGGTAGATGGTGTACTCCTCTCCGGCTGACACCCTGGTGACTGTCACTATGGTAGTGGCAATTATTATCAACGCCGGCGTCAGACGATAATGAAAAGCGTGATGGAGTTTCTCGGGGTTGAACCCGAGAGATATCAAGTATCCTGGATATCAGGAGCGGAAGGCATAAAATTTCAAGAATCCATGCTTAAATTGGTCTCAGATATAAAGAAGCTTGGACCCAACCGAAAGCTGAGGGATGCGCGATGAAAGATATTATGAGTAAAATACAAGCAATTGCGACCAGGCTTTTTGCAGAAGATAAAATTGATATTTTCCTGGCCTGGGAGCAAGGCGAATTAGAATTTCAAACCAAATCCTATGTGGCCAGAAATAGCGAAGATGTAAAAAACATTGTTTTTAACCAATACAGTATCTATAACGTATCCAATGCCCTATTGAAATTCCGCGACAGCCATGAAAGAATCGGTATAGCGGTCAAAGGCTGTGATTCACGCGGTGTTGTAAGACTTCTGGAAGATTTGCAGATCAAACGTGATCGTCTATATATTGTAGGTATTCCCTGCCCGGGTCTGAAAGATCCCCTGATAGCCGCCCGGAATTATGGCGGGTTCAGCAAAAAGAAAGAAGAAGACGGTCTGGCCAAGAAATGTCTGGAATGCATGCAGCCTAATCCGGTCATCTATGATGAACTGGTCGGGCCTGAACAAACCCCCAGAGCTCAGGGCGACCGCTTTGCCAAAGTAAAAGAAATTGAACGGATGTCAGCCGATGAGCGTTACAAGTTCTGGGAAGATACCTTTGCCACCTGCATCCGCTGTTATGCTTGCCGGCAGGTATGTGTGGCCTGTGATTGCCGGACCTGTATCTTCGATGAAATGAAACCTCAGTGGGTAGGACGCGAAAACAGTGTTACCGATAACATGATGTATCATCTGGTCAAACATGCGCATATGGCCGGGCGCTGTATCGAATGTGGAGAGTGTGAACGCGTATGCCCGGTAGGTATTCCCTTAATGCTCTTAAACCAGAAACTAATCCAGGATGTTGGCACATTATATGGCGGGCCGGAAGCAGGCATGCAATATGTGGAAGGTTCTAAACCTCCACTCAGCGTATACCGCGAAAACGACCCGGACAGTTTTATATAGGGGGTGACAAATGTGAAGGTATTAAGCAAAGCCAGGCTGCAAGAAGCCTTGGACAAACTAAGTGATCAAAACGAACTCCTGGTGCCCATGCAAAAAGGGCCCCAGAGTGGATATTTTTCCTGGAAAAGCTTTGAGAATGGCCAAGATGAACTCATGCTGGAAGCCCTGAACGTTTATCAGTCCCCTAAAAATGCGGTACTCCCGCAGACTGAAAAAATGTACCGCATCAAAGGGCAAGGGATGGAGATAAATATCGATAAAACTTACGAAGACTCCCATCCCACCATTATATTTGGAGCCAGGGGCTGTGATGTTAAGGGCATAATGGCTATGGATGAGGTATTCCTGACCCGAGGCTATGTAGACAGCTTCTACAAAGCCCGGAGACAGGCTAACACCATTATCGCCAACGCCTGCTATGAACCCGGTCCCAACTGCTTTTGCAGTTCCATGGAAGTAAACCACTTAGACCCAGTCGGAGCCGATGTCGTCCTGCGGGACGCAGGAGACGCCTATGTCTGGGAAGTGAAGAGCGAAAAGGGTACAGCGGTGACGGCAATAATTGCAGATATATTGGAAGATAAAGATGTGAAGCTGCCGGAGGCGAAACCGTTTCACCAGAACGTTGACTATACCGGGGTAGCTGAGAAGCTCAAAGGTATGTTTGAACATCCTTTATGGGATAAATTATCCGAACCCTGTATCAACTGCGGGATGTGTACCTATGTATGCCCTTCCTGCTACTGTTTTGATATTCAGGTTAAAATGTGGGGAGAAGAGGGCTATCGTTTCCGCACCTGGGATTCCTGCATGTTTGAAGAGTATTCCCGGGAAGCCGGCGGCGGCAATCCCCGCGGCGCCAGCAAGGAACGTTTCCGTCAACGTTTCCTGCATAAGCTGGAATTCTTTAAAGAAAGATATGGAACTCCGTTGTGTACGGGTTGCGGAAGATGTATAGTGGTCTGCCCGACCGATGTTAACATCGTGAGAATTATCGATGCAGTAAAGGAGGCAGAGTAGCATGCCTGATCAAGATCATAAATGCACCTGCAGTGAACAACCCTTAGTACCAACTGTTGTTGAGGTAATTGATATTATAGATCGCACCCCGGATGTAAAAAGCTTTTTTGTTAAAAACGTAGACGGAAATGGACTCCCTTTCCAGGTAGCCCCCGGACAGTGCGGAATGGTTTCTCATCTGCCCATTGGGGAAGCCATGATTTCCTGCACCTGGCAGGAAGAACAGGAGTACCTGGAATTTGCTATCAAACGGGTCGGACTCTTAACCGATGAACTTCATCAAATTGAAGTAGGACAAAAGATTGGGGTTAGAGGACCCTATGGCAACGGCTTCCCGGTTGACGCCTGTAAAGGCAAAGACATGGTCTTTATCGCCGGCGGTATCGGCCTCGCGCCTTTGCGTTCCTTTATCAAATACTGCTTCAAGCATCGGGAAGACTATGGTAAGATCACCATTCTGTACGGCAGTCGCAGCAAAGCCGACCTCTGCTTCAAGGAAGAACTATTCGAACTCTGGCCCCAAGAAGCCAATACCGAAGTATTTGTAACCATCGATAATGCCGAAGCAGACTGGGACGGTCATGTAGGATTTGTACCTTCTTATCTGGAAGAAGTAAATCCCAGCTCGAACGGTGCCATAGCCGTGGTTTGCGGTCCGCCGATAATGATTAAGTTTGTACTGCAGTCTTTGGAAAAGATGGGCTACAGTGACGAACAGGTCATTACAACCCTGGAGATGCGCATGAAATGCGGCATTGGTAAATGCGGTCGCTGTAATATCGGCAGTGAATTCATTTGTCTCGATGGCCCGGTCTATTATCTCAAGCAGTTACGAGATCTGCCGCCAGAGTGGTAGGATTCTATGGTAACGGCTAAGAGTTACCCAACCAAACATTGTAACTTGAGGATCATGCTAACTAACGGGTCCTCTGATTTGTTCCGAAGAGACTGAGAAGTCCTTGCTCTCGCCCATAGGCGAGGTCGAGGGCTTTTTTTATTAAGGTATTTTTATTGGAACCTCCTTTTACAACCTGCAAAAATAACGAGGAAGAGTGCCAACGGCTTGGAAGATTTGTAGCGTGGATTTTGTCATTATGTTGATGTTGATGCCCAACAATGGAGGGTAAACAAATAGTTTGTTGACAAATAGATGGTATACAAACTAAAATAGAACCAGTACAATACATAAACAAATACCGGGAAATAAAGGTAGGTGATATTAGACTAATAGTTATGATGGATGACAATTCTACTTTAAAACATAATTGTATAAATTAAATATGAAAAGGGAGTGGATTTCATGGATTTCAAAATGAGTGAGGAACAAGAACTGATTAAGGGTAATATGCGGGAATTTGCCTTAAAGTATGTTGAACCCATTGCTGTCGAAATAGATGAAAATGCCCGTTATCCTAAAGAGGTAATTGACAAATTGGCTGAGGGCGGTTGGATGGGCATGCCATTCCCGGCTGAGTATGGTGGACAGGGTACTGATTATGTGACTTATGCCATTGCGGTTGAGGAGCTGTCACGTTCCTGTGCGGCCACCGGCTTCACCATGTCAGTTCATACCAGTTTGGCTTCAATGCCGATTAATAATTATGGCAATGAAGAACAAAAGAAAAAATATCTGACCCCTCTGGCCAAAGGTGAACATATCGGAGCTTTTGCGCTGACTGAACCAGGAGCAGGAACTGATGTCGGTGCGGCTACCACCACCGCTGTGCTTGACGGAGATGAATACGTATTAAACGGTACCAAGACCTTTTGTTCCAATGGCCCGGTAGCTGATACTTTTGTGACCTTTGCCTGGACCGATAAGTCGGCAGGACCTAAAGGGTTAAGTTCTTTTATCATATCCAAGGGCACCCCCGGACTCACCGTCGGCACTCATTTTATGAAGATGGGCATTAGAGCCTCTCAGACTTCAGAGATTGTTTTCAAAAATTGTCGCATACCCAAAGCCAACCTCTTAGGCGCGGAAGGCAATGGTATGAAAATTGCTATGAGTTGCCTGGATCACGGCCGAATTGGGATTGCGGCTCAATCATGCGGCATTCTTCAGGCAGCTCTGGATGAATCGATTAGCTATTCCAAGCAAAGGATTCAGTTCGGCAAACCCATTTCCAAAAACCAGGCGGTCCAGTGGTGGATGGTAGATATGGCTACTGACTTGAATGCTTGCAGGTTTATGACCTATTATGCTGGTTGGGTAAAAGACCAGGGGCAGTCCTTTACCAAGGAAGCATCCATGGCCAAGCTGTTTTGTGCTGAAGCGGTTATGAAACATACTATAAAAGCGGTGCAAATCCATGGTGGTTATGGATATATGAAAGGTGTTAAAGTGGAACGCTTAATGCGCGATGCCAAGATTACCGAAATCTATGAAGGTAGTTCAGAAGCCCAGCGAATGACAATTGCTGGTAATATCCTACGCTAAGTATTAAACTATAAATGTCGGCGTATATTCTTGTCCCCGCGTCTAAATATATTTAATAGAGTTAAATATATAGGAAGCGCTATGAAAAAGTATAGGACTGAAATCAACTTATTCTAGTAAAGTGAGGTGACAGGCTATGCCTAACATAATTAGTTGTTTTAAATGGGTTATTGACGAGGCATATATTAGGACTGGAAGTTCGGGTCAACTCGATGTCGAGTCGGCGGATTATAAAATCAGCGACTACGACCGCAATGCCATTGAGGAAGCAGTGCGTATTAAGGAACAATACGGCGGAGACGTTATTGCGATTACGGTAGGTTCGCCGGATGCAACCAAGGGCATTAAAAATGCACTCTCCCGTGGACCAGATAAGGCCTACTTTATAAATGATGATTCCTTTGTGGATATGGAACCCTCCCAAACCGCAGCTATATTGGCAGATGTTATTCGAGCCGAAATTGAATACGATGTAATTATTTGCGGAGAAGGCTCCAGTGACCTTTACGCCCGCCAGGTAGGACCCCGGCTAGCCGACAAGCTGGGTATTCCCTGTATTTGCTTTGCCCAAAAGATAGAAATAATTGACAACCAGTTGATTGTCGAGCGCAAGGTTGAAGATGGGATCGAAGTAATAAGTGCGCCTATGCCAGCTCTGGTTACGGTTCTGCCCGATATAAACTCTCCCAGGATACCGGGATTAAAAGATACTCTGGCTGCATCCAAGAAGCCCATAGTGTATATCGACCGGGAAGACCTGTCCGGTAACTATGAATCCAAAGTAGAAACACGGGGTATTAGAGCGGCCAGCATGAAACGTAGTTGTATAAAATTCGGGGATGGAGCCCAGGATATTAGTGCTTTTGTGCAGGCATTGTTAAAAGAAGGTGTAATCAAGTAGGGGGTGAAATTGATGGCTGGAGTGTGGGTTTTAGCTGAGAGTTATGAGCAGAGTTTAGAGCTTTTGAATATCGGCGGGGAACTAACCGCAAAAATGGGTACCAAATTGGTAAGCCTGATAATGAATGACCATATTCATGCCCAGGATCACCTTGACTATGGAGCAGATGAAGTCCTCTTGCTGCCTGCTTTAGCTCAAGACCAGACCCTGGATGCGTATGTTTCGGTCATAGTGGATGAGGCTAAGAAGGAAGATCCAGACATATTTCTGATAGCTGGAACGCTTAAAGCCAAAGAGATGGCGGCCCGCATCGCTTCAGGGTTAGATACCGGGCTGTGCAGTGACTGTACAACGCTTAAACTGGATGATGATGGCCAAACCTTGGAAATGGAGCGGCTGGTTTTTGGAGGAGCGGGCATTCAAAAAGTTGTTTGTTTAACTCGTCCCCAGATGGCTACCATACCGGTTCGAACCTTTGAGCCGGCGGCAAAAAAAGGTGGCAGAGAAGGTGCGGTGAGAGAATTGACGGCACCACTGCTATCTACCCTAAAGGTATTAAACCGGAAAGCCAAAGAACGTGCAAGTGGCGATATTAGAGAAGCCGGGGTTGTCGTTGCGGTGGGAAGAGGTATCGAGAAAAAGGAAGACATCGAAATGGTGCGCGAGCTGGCCGAGTTATTGGGCGGAGAAATAGGGTGCACCAGACCAATATCAGAAGAAATGCACTGGCTGCCGGAAGAGCTCTGCATAGGAATATCGGCTATAGAAGTCAAACCCCAACTATACCTGGGGGTAGGTGTATCCGGACAGGTTCAGCATCTGGTAGGCTTCCGTGACGCCAAAATAGTATGTGCCATTAACAACGATGAAAACTCCCCAATATTTGAAGCCTCGGACTATGGAATAGTAGGCGATCTATACGAAGTAGTGCCTCGTTTGATTGAGGAGTTGAAGAAAACGGTCCAATAATTAGGGGTGCTAGATGAGGGGGTCAATCGCCCCCTTGGTCTGCATCCAATTTGAATATAGTAATCTTATAGTTGATGGGTATTTTCCTGTCTATTAGGTCGGTGTGGAGGCTTAAAGACGGGCTACATATAGGTGCCGATTTATAAGAGAAAAGAATTGAATCCTTTAAACTAGGAACAGTTATGATTAACCGTTTTATGCAGTTTTATTTTCTGGTATATGTGGTATATTATAATCACTCTTTAGGGTTTATTTTTTGCAGTAGCAATTTGAGAGCTTCTGATTCCTGATTTTCTAACTTTCCCAAAACTTTATTATTGGCATTGATTATAGCCTGGTTAACGGATTTTTCAAGAGCCTTTCCCTTAGGTGTCAAAACCACACTTAAAGCCCTGCGATCGTTAGGATCGGGCTTTCGTTTTATCATACCCTTAATTTCCAATCGATCTAAAATGCCCGTAATTGTGGAACTATCCAGTTGCAGCCGATCTGCCAGTTGTTTTACGGTTACACCATTTTCGTCCCACAGACATTTCAAAACCATATATTGTACTGGGGTAACCCCAAATTGTCCCAGCTCCCCTTTGAATAATTGCTGTACTGACTGCTGTACATTGGTAAGAATAAAATTAATACACTGTTCAAGTTCCATGGCCTAGACTCCCCTTCTCGAAAATTTACCAGTTAATTATCTCCAATTCCAAACTTCCCATATGGTTATAACTTTGTTCAAGTGGATAGTATCTGGGAGTGCTGTTTTTATTAGTAGGCAGCTATTTTCCCAGAGTACAAATCAGTTTAATGCAAATTTAAGTCATATTTCAACCTACCTAAAGAGTATGGAATTACACTTTTGCTGTCAAGATGATGAATTGCCTGACATGATTTAATTCAATCAAACCAACTGTTGATAATGGCGGTGTATTCTGTATGCAATGAACACTCCTTGTATCATTTCCTGTCGAATTATAAGATTTTTCCAAAAAATATTGGTTGACAAGCCAATCAAATAGTTGTATCAATAGGGTAAGGACAATTAATGGAACCGGTGTTCCACTGGATGGAACGTAAATATTGGGAGGGCGGTTGCATGGGTGAGACATCAGTGAGATCGGTGGAAAGAGCTATAGATATTCTTTATTGTATCGCTGAAGGCGAAAAAGGTTTGGCGGAAATATGTAGGAAAGTTAATCTGGAAAAAGGCACCGTACACCGCCATCTTTCGGCGCTAATGAATAAAGGGGTTGCGGCCCAAAATCCAGCCACCGGCAATTACACTTTGGGGCAAGGATTCTTTCAGTTGGTACGCAGCATCCTTAATAACCATGATACGCTGGTGGCCCTAGCTAAGGAGTCGCTGGAAAGACTCAACCGATTAAGCAATGAGACTATAGTATTGGATGTTCCCAAAGGTTTGTATAGACTTTGCGTGGCTCAGACTAAGAGTACCCAGGACATAATATACGCGGCAGAAGTAGGGTCAGCACTTCCAATCTATGCAGGTGCAGTTGGCAAGGTAATCCTGGGATGTATGTCTGAGAGCGAAAGAGAACAGTTTGTTGAAAACCTGGAAATAACTCCGCTAACCAATGCCACTATTCTGGATAAGAAACAGCTGCTTGATGATGTGCGTTTCGCTGCTGCAAATGGTTACGCCATTACTTTTGGAGAACGTGTCGAAGGATCGGCTTGTATTTCAGTGCCAATTATAGCCGATAAACAATTGATTGCAGTATTGAGTATTCTCGGGCCCAGTTTCCGTTTGAATCAACCAGAACTGCTGAGTTACCTGCCGGCAATGAAATCTGAAGCGAGAATTATCGCTCTGGGGATTTAACTATTTGAATTATCACTGGCATTAGAAGTAGCCAGGTTCAGTTTGGTACGTAACAATTCCTCCTAACCTATGGTTTACCGAAGGGGCTCACAGCTTATTGCTGCGATAAAGTCAGGTATTCACATCAGCAACAGGCTTTAAGCTATTAACTGGCATCTGGTAAAGGCAACGTAATTGAGAGGAGGGACGTATGGAACCCTTGTGAAAGGAGGGAAAGTACAAGCAGTTTGAAGTCTTGGATGAGTATACTATAGGACAGTCCATAAAATAAAAAAATGGAGGTCGATTCCATGAAAAAACTGATAAGTCTAGGATTGGTACTCTTAATGATGGTAAGTGTTTTAGCCGGGTGCGGTGGTACCAAAAAGGCTGCAGATCCTGCTCCTAATAACTCAACA
>CAZYJA010000010.1:0-21809 GCA_964647245.1 uncultured Syntrophomonas sp.
ACTCTTAACTCACGAATATGAATTAGGCAGAAAACCAAGAAACCTTTCGTCGGAAAGGTTTCTTAGCTTTTTGAACATGAATCCTGGGGTAAATATATATGATTCTAGGAGAGTGGATCATATATCTTAATTATAGCTAAATGAAATTAAATAATTTATTTCTGATAAGGAGTTACTATCCACTTCAAGCAATTGTCTTTTTTGCCGCCGAAAATATCATAACCATTAACAATATCATTTAATGGGGCATGATGTGTGCACAGGAAGTTGGTATCGAGTTTGCCAGCCTGAATCAATTTGATTAATTCAGGAATCCGATTAGCATTTACTAGACCCATGCTAATTTTTATATTTTTAATCCATAAGGTGTTCATGGCAAGTTCCTGGGGCTTTTCAAATACGCCGATAAAGGAAACATTACCGCCTGCTCTAACAGCATCTATTGCCATATCATAAGTTGGTTTAAAACCATTAGCTTCAATAGTTCTGTCAGCTCCGCGCCCTTCCGTCATATCTCGGATTGCATCCGGGACATTAACGTTTAGCGGGTTAAGTCCAATATCAGCGATACCTTGCTTAACAGCGAAGTCTAACCGGGCTTGATTGATATCAACCGCGATAACTTTGGAAGGTCCCCAAAGTTTTGCGGTATGCATAGCACACATTCCAACCGGACCACCACCCATGACTGCAACTGTGTCACCGGGCTCAATACAAGCATTTTCAGCACCGAAATAACCGGTAGAAAGAATGTCACCTACGAATAATACGTCCTCTTCAGTCAAACCTTCGGGAATACCAAACATGCCCAAGTTAGCATGGGGAACCCGCACATATTCAGCTTGACAGCCATCGATCATGTATCCAAATATCCAGCTGCCGGTGGTGCAATGGGAATAAATTCCCCGTACACAGTAGAAACATTCACCGCATTGGGTAACACAGGAAACAGCTACCTTGTCCCCAACTTTTGCGTTTCTTACGGCAGGGCCTACTTCTACTACTTCGCCGACAAATTCATGGCCGATTATTCTTCCGTCAGCCACTTCAGGCATTCCACCGTGCCAAATGTGAATATCAGTTCCACAGATAGTCGAGGTAGTAACCCGGACTATAGCGTCATCGGATTCAATTATTTTAGGTACAGGAACATTCTCTATGCCAATTTTTTCCGGACCATGATAAACCAGGGCTTTCATAGTATCACTCACAACAAATACCTCCCGTTTCTATTATTAAAGACACTTTTAGAAAAAACGTTTTCTGGATTTGAAAATTCTATCCTATCACAACCTCCTTTCTCCAAAAAAAAATGACCGATATCTTTATGTTTCCACCCGATAATCGAGTTTCTGCACAAAAATATTGGTCTACATTGGAGCTACCCGAGGGTCTCTCCTTAATCTACCATCACTTAATGGATAAATTCGTTATTAGTTACTCTGTTAAAATTCTGTCAAAAACAACCACATGCATCCAGAAATCGCTTTCCGCTTCGATCATGTAAGTCTGGTGTATTGCTTTAGCATCCAATACCGTCTCCAAATACGGCATATTATCAATAGAATGCTGCTTGGCCACCTGCATGCGCGCATTATTAACCAGGTCTTTCCCGGCAGCAGTCGCAACAATATATTTTTCCGGTTCGGTTAAAAAACCTTCACCCCGAATAATAACCATATCATCCCAAATTATCACTTTGGTATGGTCAACACCTTTACCAAGTTTTTGTTTAAAATACTTTTCCATGTAGATTTTTAATTCATGTTGCAATTGCCTACGCTGCCGGTCATTTAACTTTTCCCGTTGGTTGCCGTCAACAGTGCCGTTTTGTGGAAAATTCATCTTATAAACTGATGGCATAAATTATCCCCTTATCCGCTTAAATGCAATTAGCCAAGTTAAAATACCTCAATAACAAAAAACCAATACCTTTACTAATGGCCCTTACAGGCAATTTGTAAAAACATTGGTATGCTTCGAGCCACCTTATGGTTTCCCTTATATCCCACCAAACTATTATCTAACTTAACTATCCACTACTATAATAGTATACCTTAGGCAACAAAAATATGTCAACAATTATAAATTTGCCCAAAAACATTTTAGATATTAGCTAATTCTATTCATAAACTAATAAAGCGCGAGAAGGCGCTTATATTAGTTTATGCTCGGTATTAACCCTTTTCTTGGCTTTGGACGATGTTTTAGACGAATCACAGATATCATCCAACCTCTATGTCATCCCTGTTTTTCCGAGTTTCATCCACATCTGCTGGTCTTTTTGATCTATTTCCCACTTCTTATTCCCCCTTATTAAATGAATCATTATAGTTGTTATTCCTATAGAGGGGGAATTATTTTTTCATAGGTATAAAACCACAACGACAATTAAGCGACGATTTTACTTCGGGGGGACAATAAAAACTTCTTCTTCTCTGAACTCAAAATAGTCGCTTAGTTTCCAATATACACCCCGACTCAACCTGGTGTCGGCTTCCCAACGGAAGGTGATATAAGGTACATCACCCTTAAAGTAAATCTTCACTTCATGGTCGAGCACCATTTCCTGTAAATCATGAAAAGCCAGCTTCATAGGCTTCTCATTATCCACGATCCCGGTCGCCAAAAAAGGTACATCCTCCACGATAACCGGATTCTCGTCATCGCCCATTTGAATATAATAATCACCATCGGGATTTCGATGCAGGTTGGTAGAGAGTACATTGAGTATCTGTCGTCTGAACATCTCGGCCTGCCCGAAATACCATTTTCCATTTTCCCTTATAGTGATATCCTGAATTAGTACTTGCATATATTTTCCTCCTTAGACGCATAGTCAACCTACCCCAATAATAAATCCATTTCTCTATTGGCAAGAATATTCCTGCAATGTAAAACGCATCATATGATCCCATGGCAGAAAACCGAGGGTGCTATTTTCCAGATGCCAACAACATACTCTCGTCTCTTTTTAACCGTAAAGAGTTTCTATAGATTCTTTCGATATCGTGATCCTCTATTTCATGGTTGCCCATTCTTAAGCCGGCCAGCCCAAAACCATGTTTTTGGGCCAGTTCACGCAGATATTGAACTGTTTCCAAAGCTAGTATGTTGCCTATACTGTAATCCTGACAATCACCTTCCAATGCCAGCAAAACCGTTTCAGATAAGCAGGCTAAGTTAACGCCCTCCCGGTAGCCCAAATTAGGGCCAAAGCTAACCGGGTCCGGATATTGTACCAGACCCCCTTCGAGGATCAGTACATCATCTCTTTGCACAATAACCTCGGGTGCCACATCGGCAGGGCGAGCTACATCACATACCACGGCCCCCGAGCGAAGATCAGCGGGATAGATTAGATATTCCGGGTTGTTGCTGGTAGCAATAACCAGATCACATTCAGGCAGTTTAGCACTAATATCACTACTGGTGGACAGGGGGCAAGTTATTTCCAGATAACCACATACCTCATTGATAAAAGCCAGCGATATATCCTTTCCGAACTGGATTTGCTGCAGGTATTCCTGAGCCAGCTTTTCATCCTTGTTTCGAAGCATAGCACATAACCTGCTCAGCCAGAGGCTCATACCATCAACATGGGCTGCCTGCATTCTGGTGCGAGCGTATTGGAATATATCCTGGGCCAAAGAATTAAGCCTGATTTTACTACTGGTTGGATGTTTGGGGTTACCAAACAAGGTTATCTGGCACAGCTTTTCCGACATCATCAATGCACAAGCCCGCCCTATCGAGCCAGTTGCTCCTACAACTCCACCTCTTGCACCTAGCGGATCTATGTACATCTTCTCAGCACCCAAAAACAGTGCTTCGATTGCCATCAAGGTTGTAAAACTATTTCCACTGGTAATGGCCACATTTCTTCCCGTGACCGCTCGACCGCCTCTGGTAACAACTGAAGTCAGGGCCCCCAGCCCTACAATTTCCGCCCCCAAATCCCGGCCCAGGTCAACCGCTCGGGATATAATTTGGATCGTACTTGCTTGGGGCAGACTCATAATTTCCCTGGCCCCCAGAGGTACGCCAATAAGCCAGCCTTCCGTAATTGTACCCGCAAGCGACCTTATGGCCGGCATATGGCAAACGATACCGGGGTCTGTGGTCCGACTCTCCCACTCTAAAAACCTGTACAGCTCATCCCGCTTGTAAGTGGCAAAGGATGGGTTATTCAGCACCACATCTTCCGGAGCTGGATAATGAATTATAAAAGCGAACTTTTTCGTAACCGCTTCACCTTCCTGCAGATCTGAAGCTTTTATCGCTTGGCTGCAATTACGATAATCTTTTATTTCCTGGGGTCGGCGCTTATCACCAATCAAATACCGGTATAAGCTGGCATAATCACGATAATTCAGAATCTTACAAACCACTTCCAAAGCTTCCATTACCCGGTCTATTTCGTCATGACTTATGGTCAATGTCGGCTCTAACCTTAAGGTCATCGAATTGTTCAAGAAGGGTGCCAAACGAATTTGGTAAACATTGAGCAAAAACCCACATACTAAAGCCGTAAATCCACCTTGATCCTGAAGAAAAGTCATATCATATGAACCAACATCCTGCAGGGAATAAAACTCTATGCCCACCATAAGACCCTGGCCCCGTATTTCCTTAATCACCGCTGGATATTTTGCTCCCAGCTTTTGAACATTTGCTAAGAGATAGTCACCTTTTTCCTTGACCTCTTTAACAAAACTCTGCTCATCCCGACATAGTTTCTCTAAAACTGCCACGCCCACGGCGCAGGTTAAATTATTATTGGCAAAAGTAGAACTATGCAGCATACCGAAATCCTCATTCCAAATCCGCGGAGAACTCAGGCATACCCCGATGGGCACCAGTCCTCCTCCGAGTGCCTTGGCTAATAGCAATATATCCGGTACTACTCCGGCGTGCTCGCAAGCGAAAAGCTTACCCGTGCGCCCGAGTCCGGTCTGTATTTCGTCCGCAATAAACAGGACTCCGTGCTGGCTGCAAATCTCCTGGGCCGCAGCCAAATAAGCGGGCTGGCCCACCACAATTCCCCCTTCACCTTGCACCGGTTCAACAATGAAGGCAGCTACCCGGTCCATGTTCTCGGCCAGAACCTGTTGCAAAGCATTTATGTCATTATAAGGAATTCTGAGGAACCCGGGCGCCGGAGCGCGGAAAGGAGTCTGATAAGAGTTCTTGCCAGTAGCCGACAAAGCACCCAATGTCTTACCATGAAAGCTGTTAGCGGTTGATACAATAACTTCTTTACCGGTGGTCGAACGTGCCAGTTTAATGGCGGCCTCTACTGCTTCAGTACCGCTCTGGCAAAAGGTTGCATAACATAAATCCCCCGGCGAGCACTCGGCCAACATATTAGCTAATTTCAAGGCTTCTCCTGGCAATGAAGGCTGCACTAGACTGGGCAACCCTTTTCTCCGCACCCCTTCCAGGGCATCCCAAACAAAGGGCGGATTATAACCGAAGGGCACCGCACCATACTGGGCTATAAAGTCCAGATAACGAATACCTTCCACATCGGTCAAATAGCTTCCTTCACCCTGGGTATAATTTTTATCAAGTTGAAAAGTCTCCAATATCTTTTTTATGGTAGGATTAAGCAGGTCATTTCTATTTGCAGACATCATAGGCCTCCTTCTTGTGCACATTATTGTGCATATTAACTGACTACATATATTCTATATCTATACCAAGTTTTGTCAAACAAGAAAGTTAGTATACATATTTTTTTGGTGCCGGGGAATATTATTCATGCTGAATAAATCAAATCTTTGGCAGTATTTAACCTAATATTTGCGGAAGGGGGACTTTGAATGGCAAATAGCGAAATGAGCAGCGCGGATGGTTATGATATAGGTACATGGCACTTTCTAAAAGCTGGTTGGTGGGTCCTGCATATTATCGGTATTGCAGGCACTTTTTATATAGGATGGCTATTTGGCGGTGCCTTTTTCAGCTAACAATTGTGATAATTCAGGAATTCAGGGGAAATTCAGGGAAATTCAGGGACGGTTCTTGAATTGAATTCGCGAATTCAATTCAAGAACCGTCCCTGAATTTCCTGAACTTCCCTGAACCGTCCCCTAATTACTCCCTAGAAAGAGGGTACGCAGCTTCCCGCATATTTCTCTTCCAGGAATTTCTTTACTTCCGGAGACTGGAGGGCTTTGCCCAATTTTACAATAGCATCTTTCCCTTTATCTGCTGGCCTGACTGCCAAGATATTGGCAAAGGGAGAATCTTTCGCTTCCGAGAAAATAGAATCTTTGACGGGGTTAAGCTTACCTTCCAAAGCATAGTTGCTATTAATGACGCATATATCAGTATCTTCCAGAGTTCTAGGTAACATAGCGGCATCCATAGGAGTAATTTTAATTTTCTTGGGATTTTCCACAATATCCTTCTCGGTAGCAGTAACCCCGACACCAGCTTTAAGTTTAATCAGTTTAGCCTGTTCAAGAACCATCAAAGCCCGTCCGCCATTGGTAGCATCATTGGGTATACCTACCTTGGCTCCATCGGCAAGTTTATCAAGGCTGGTAATTTTTTTCGAATAAATACCCATGGGCTCATTATGAACCTTTACCGTCCAAGCTAGATCAGCCTTGTTTTTGGCATTATAATCATCTAAATAAGGTATGTGTTGAAAGAAATTGGCATCAATTTGGCTGTCTTTAAGGGCCGGATTTAACTGCACGTAATCAGTAAACACCTTAATTTCGAGATTCACGTTTTCTTTGGCCAGCAGGGGTTTCACTATTTCTAGAATTTCCGCATGAGGCTTGGCAGTGGCTCCAACTACAATTTTGGTTGCTGCCGGTGCAGCAGCTTTATTGGCGTCGGCAGGTGGTTGCTCGGTCTTATTACCGCAACCAGCCATAGTTGCTACTAGCAACAACATACAAGCGATTAGGACCAGTTTTTTCATTTCATTTACCTCCCTCTATTTGTCGTTTTTGCTACCATCTTGTCACCCAGCATTTGAACGCATTGTACAAACACTATGAGCACAATTACTGTAACCCACATAATTAAATCTTCATAACGCTGGTAACCATAGTAGTAGGCGAGTGTTCCCAATCCACCTCCTCCCACTATTCCAGCCATAGCTGAGTACCCTACCAGGTTTATGGTGGTGATCGCTACCCCCAGGATGATAGATGGCGTAGCTTCGGGGATCAATACCTTGGTGATAATCTGCCAGGCATTAGCACCCATGGATAATGCCGCTTCAATCAACCCCCATTCAATCTCTTTGAGAGACGTCTCCACCAGTCGCGCCACAAAGGGTATCGCAGCCAGAGTCAGAGGTACCATGGATGCTGCAGTTCCAATGGAGGTTCCCACCACCAGGCGGGTAAAGGGAATAACCAGGATTAGGAATATAATAAATGGTATTGACCGAGTAGCATTTATAACTGTGCCTAAAATACGATTCAAGCCTCTACTAGCCAAAACATGTCCCTCTTCCGTAGTTACCAGTATTACTCCCAAGGGCAGGCCAAAAACGTAACTTAGAGCTGTAGATATGGCAACCATATAAAAAGTTTCCCAGGTGGCGGTTAATACTTTTTCAACTATCCAGGAATTTGCCAGCCAGTAATTGCCAATGGCACTGGCATTAATAGCCAAAATATATTCCAACATTTTTACAGCACCTCTATTTCTAAACCATTTTCTTTGAGATAGTCCATTGATTGGATAATGGCTTCCTCGCTACCTATCAATTCAAGGGTCAGATTTCCGAAAGGAACATCTTTAACCCGATCAATATTACCGTAAAGAATGTTGGCGTCGACAGCATATTTCTTAATCATAGAAGATATAACTGGATCACCTGCCGAAGAGCCAATAAAAGACACTCGAATCAAGCGGGAGAACTTGTCTCCGTGGGCCTTAAGCAGATTGTGGGTATATTCTCCCTGATCACCTTTATTAATTATGGCATTAATAAAACTCCGGGAAGTGGGGGTGCCAGGATTAGTGAAAATAGACAGGACATCGCCCACTTCTTCAATATGGGAATCATTTATTACCGCCACCCGATCACATACCTGTTTAATTACATTCATGTCATGGGTGATTAGTAATATAGTTAAATTTAATTGGGAATTGATTTCCTTGAGTAGTTTTAAAATAGAACGAGTAGTTTGGGGATCAAGCGCCGAGGTTGCCTCGTCAGACAAAAGCAATTTAGGATCGTTAGCGAGTGCCCGGGCAATACCTACCCTTTGTTTTTGCCCGCCGCTGAGCTGCCCGGGGTAAACACGAGCTTTATCAAGCAAGCCTACCATTTCCAGTAGTTCGTTCACCCTATTTTTAGCTTGCTTGTCCGGGACATGGGCTATCTCCAGGGGAAACATGATATTTTCAAACACGGTTCGGGTGGAAAGCAAATTAAACTGTTGAAAAATCATCCCTATTTTCTGGCGGGCCAAATAAAGCTCGGTATGTTTCAGGCCAGTGATATCCTGACCATCAACAATTATCGAACCCTGAGTAGGCTTTTCCAACATATTTATGCATCTGATCAAGGTGCTTTTTCCAGCTCCACTAAGGCCAATGATCCCGAAAATCTCTCCCCGGTTTATCGACAAGCTCACGTCGTTTAGGGCCACTATATCTTGATGAGTCGTGTGGTAAATCTTAGTTAGGTTTTTTATTGCAATCAAAAGGAAGCCCTCCTCAATAAAAAAACCCCTTTGTCAAACGCAAAGAGGCAAAATTTCCTATTCTCGCGCTTATCTGCCAGACATAATATCTGCAGGAGTTAGCACCGTTGCCATATTCATGGCTGGTTGCTGGACGTCATAGGGCCTGTCCCTCAGCCACTCTGGATAAGAATAACAATTAAGTTTTTGCACTTTTCATATTAACATAGTATGTTTTGCCGCGTCAATTAGTAGTTCCTACTACCTAAATCGACAATATATAAGCATACTATCATATCTCCGCTAGAAATTGAGCAGTAAATTCAGAGTAAATTCAGGGACGGTTCTTGAATTGAATTTCCAGCCTGGTTTCAATTCAAGAACCGTCCCCAAATTGAAAAGGTAGGCATATTAGAGCAAAGGTAGTATACTGCCCTTAGGAGGGAGATAGGCATGAATGATGGAATTAATCAAAAACAGGAAGCAGTAATATTAGTACATGGGTTTAACAATGACGAATCAGATATGTTTCCATTAAAATGGCGATTGGAAAACTTGGGTTATGACGCTATAACCGTTAACCTGCCGCTTAGATTCTCCCCTCTCGAAGATTGCATTGCTCAATTTGAATCTGACTACCATCAGGTAGAACTAGAATTAGGACCAAACGAAACGGTTCACTTGGTTGGCTACAGTATGGGAGGTTTAGTGGTTCGCTCTTTCCTAGCTAGGAATATCGTTTCCCAACTGGGCAGATGCGTATTGATCGCCACCCCTAACCGTGGTACAAAATTGGCGGATATTTCCGAAAGGGTTTTTAAACCTTTGGGGCGTGTATATAAGCCCATTAAATCACTCACAACCAACTGTTTGGAAATTGGAATACCCCTGAATTCTCCCCCGCCGGAGATCGGCGTAATCGCAGGAAATATCAGCAATCTTTTTTTAGGCGTCTTTTTAGGCGGAGATAACGACGGGAGAGTCGAGATCGAGTCGGCCAAATATGAGGAGATGGTGGATTTTATTATTGAACCTTATGGGCACAAGGAGATTCATCATCAACCCGAGACAGCTAAGCTGGTTGACCTCTTTCTAAAAACCGGCAAGTTTTCAGCTTAGCAAGCATATTTAAAGTGCCAGCCTCTGCCTACCCGATTAATCCGCTCCCCCTTCGTTGGCAGACTTTTATTTTAGTCTCTCCACTTGACAGGGAGCAGTTATTCACCATTCTACCGGGATAATTACTGTGTTCTGATCACTGCCATCTTTCATACTCTCCCAGAATACCTCAATTTGACCCTTACCTGGACCTACTGGTTTAAAGTCGAGTTTCCCCTGGAAATCTCCACGTCCGGGTGCACCCTCGCTAGCAGTGGCAAAACCCTGGGCCAATACTTTCCCATTGACATCTCTGACCCGAAAGCTAACCGTGGCTTCGAATACCCGTGCATTCCCCTCAATCTCTACCGGACTGGTAATAACCTGCCCTGAAACTGGCGCTGTTACCCAAATGACCGGCTCGTTGACCACCCTTAAATTACGACTAAACGGTTGTTCGGACAGTCCCACGTGTCCCCACCAATCAATAGCCTTTTCAACCTGACCATCCACTCTAAAGGAAACCTTCTGGATGTTAGGAAATTCGGTTAAGGTATTTACTATGCTGGCTATTCCCAAGGCCTCTCCAGCCGAACCTACATTAGCCCTGAGCACCTCTGATGAAAAGTCAACCGTTGCCACCCCCTGGTCAATATTTATCCCCCGAACTTTAGTATCTGGAGGTAAGACCCGATAGGCACCTGGGGTAACCGGACTACCATTGATTAGCTCATTTACTGCGGTCTGAGCAACCGCTGGTGTTTTCTCAACCTGGTGCACTTCCCTCACTAAGTAAATCTCATCATTAGATTCTTTCAGGTAGTAAACCGCGATATTCATAGTTTGAGGAACTGGAGTCGTGGGGTTGGGCGTGTTTTCGTTGGCTGGGCCAAGAAGCGTTGCTGAACTGGTTTGGGAACCGCATCCTGACGATAACAACACCAAACCGAGAAACATAACCAGTGCGGTAGCAGTTATTATTCGCTTCATAATTTGGACCTCTCCATCCTTTATTTATTCAATGTCGTAAAACTACCTGATTAAACCTTGGTTGCTATTTCTTGCTCAATTTTACTGCGGTACCATAAACCAGGATTTCTGCTGCTCCCTGCATAACATTGGAGGTGGCAAAACGAATGTTAATAATGGCATCCGCACCTAATTTTTCGGCTTCGGCCACCATTCTTGCGGTGGATATTTGCCGAGATTCGTTGATCATGTCGCTGTATTCTTTTAGTTCTCCACCAACGACCTGTCTAAAAACCGATAGAAGATCCTTACCTACATGCTTTGCTCTGATGGTACTGCCTTTAACTAAATCCAAAGACTCAATTACCTCATAGCCGGGAATAAAATCAATATTTGTTAAGATCATCTTTTTCCGCCTCCTTATCTTTTAGCCTTTCCTTTACCAATAAAAATAACAATGCCGAACCGCTTATTACCGCTAGAACGATAGCTACACCTACAATAACCGGAATTATAGAGGGCGCTATAACGACCATAGCCATAATTCCAAAAAAATATAAAGCTGCGCAAAAAACCAGCACCCAACTTAATATCTTAATCATAAGATTGCCCCCTTGCCCTAATTTTACAAGCTTTTGTTATATAATACTATTGCCGCTTATAATCCTTGCACCGCCTACTGTATATATTTGATCGGCGGTTGGAAATGTTTATGTTGGGTTGTATAAACAAAGGAAAAAATAGAGGCCGCCCCTCTTTCCATTTTGGACCCGGGACCGCCTCTAATCTTACCTCTATATCGTTATCCTCCAGGAATGGTTGCGACTGCTGAACTATTGTCCTTTAAACTGAGGTTTACGTTTTTCTACAAAGGCCGCCATACCTTCTTTTTGATCGTCAGTCGCAAAACAAAGCCCAAAAGCATCAGCTTCAATGGTCATGCCGCGGTCAATATCCGTCTGCATTCCTTCATTTGCAGCAACCTTGCTGAGCCGAACTGCAACTGGTGCCTTACTTAATATGCGTTGGGCTATATTTTTAACAAAATCCATCAATTCTTCCGGTTCTACCACACTGTTAACCAGGCCTATGCGTAATGCCTCGGCAGCATCAATCATATCCGCGGTATAAAGCATTTGTTTAGCCATACCGGCCCCTACCAGACGGGGCAGACGCTGGGTTCCGCCGAATCCCGGAGTAATTCCCAGACCTACTTCTGGCTGTCCGAATTTCGCTTTAGTAGAAGCTATCCGGAAGTCACAGCACATGGCTAGCTCACAACCCCCACCCAGGGCATAGCCATTGACGGCCGCAATGACCGGTTTTTCCATAGCTTCAATCTGACGAAATGCCTCTTGCGCCAGAGCACCAAAAGCACGGCCCTCCATGGCTGACAGGTTTTGCATGAAACTTATGTCGGCACCCGCCACAAAAGATTTATCGCCGGCTCCAGTAATGATTAACAGGTCAATGTCTGTATCTTCTTTAACTTCTAATACTGCACTCTTTATCTCCATGATCGTATCCTTATTAAGAGCATTAAGAGCCTTGGGCCTGCTAATGGTTAAAATGGCGACTCGATCTTTTCTTTCCAGCAGTATGTTTTCAAAAGCCATTAATTATTCCTCCTTTTAATCACGTTTAATTTTTAATACACCTGAAGGTACCGCCTTAAGCACAGTTCATGGTTAAAATTCAAATCCGGCCTTAGCGGGAATACCCAAGGAAAATGGATGTTTGATCTCTCGCATTTCGGTAACCAGGTCAGCTAATTCAATTACCGCCGGGGCCGCATTTCGACCAGTTAAGCCCAAATCCAGATTACCAGGTTTATTCTTTATTAAATCCAATACTTCGTCCAGCTGAATCAAATTAAAATCTACCGCTACGTTGATTTCGTCTAATATTATCAGGTCAAAGGTAGCAGCTGATATTGCCTGCTTAGCTAAATCCAAACCTTTGTGGGCCAGTTCAATATCCAACTGAGAAGGGTTCCCTTTCATTACGAAGGTATTCTGACCAAACTTATATATACTTAGATTCGGCAGGTATTTTTGGGCCGCAACTGCCTCCCCATAATCCCCGCCTTTCATAAACTGAATTATTAATACTTTACGCCCATGCCCCACTGCACGTAAGGCTAAGCCCAGCGCAGCCGTGGTTTTGCCCTTACCATTTCCAGTGTGAACAAAGACTAAACCTTTGGCCGGTTTCTTTTTAACATTATCTATGGTCTGGTCGCTTAATTCACCAGGCTCCATTTCAAGCCCTCCTTTTTAAAGAAATTACATCCGCCTATTATCTTCATATATTAATAGGTGAAATATCCTTACCGCCCTAGATTGGGGTTATATTAAGATCATCATATAAATGGGAATCACAAAAATCGCCAGAACAGTGGTAATGGTTACTATTAACGCAGCATACTCCGTATCTGCCTCATAATTCTGAGCCAGAATAGTGGTGTTGGACGATACCGGTAATATAGCCTCAATGGTAAAAACTTTTCTCATCAGCTCTGGAACTGGAATAAAGTGAGTCACTATTAAGACTACCAACCCCGAGATAATAAACCTGCCCAACAATAGAACTATTATATCCTGGCTAAATTTTATTTTAGTTAATTGCACCCCGTAGATGGCAAATCCAATAAATAACATTGACAGGGGAGTCGTCATACCACCTAAATATCGGCAGGTATCGGTTACAAACGTGGGTAAGTCAAGTTCAATATAGATGAATAGAACTGCTACGAAAAACGCCACCAGCGGTGGGGTAACTACATTCTTGAGCGTTTCGATACTGATCATTTTCGGAATGGACTTCAATCCGTCCAAACTTATGGAATAGTTCCCCAGGGTCCAAAACAAAAAGTTACTGGCAAAGGAATATATTAGAACATAAGGTATGGCTGATTCGCCAAATAAAGCCAGGTTCACCGGAACTCCCACGAAGATAGCACTTCCGGCGCAAAAAGCTGATCGCAGCGTACCAATTCGGTGGGGCGCGATTTTTATAAACTTTGATATTACATATCCAATTAAAAAGGTAATAATAATTGACGTAAAAGGGACGACTATTCCGAAGAGAAGCGGACCCAATTTTTCTTTATCAAAGATACTCATCAGGTTCCAAATCATATAAGCCGGTAGTGATATACCAATAACCAAACGGGGCAGTAATGACGAGTTTTGTTTGTTTAACCACCCTTTTTTGGTAATTAGGTAACCTATTGAAACTATAATTATAATAGTGATTAAACCTTGTATGGCGTGGAAGATATCCATACTTACCCCCTATTTTTGGCTATGAATTTGATTATCCAAGTTACTTAGTTACGACCATTCTAAACGACCATTCTAAAATGGCCAGGACCAGAGGTTCCCGATTCTAATCCGCATGGCATGTGCCGTGGGGGTTAAGGCACCTGATAAGACTCTGGTAATTATCTGATTACCACCAGGTAATAAGCCATTAATTACCTGGAGTGTATTGGCTTTAAGTTTGGGCAGTTTTACATCTTAGCATGAAAAAAAGGCACAGCACCTGCATTTGCAGAATTTAACCGGTTTCAAGCCAAAAACCATACAAACACGCCAGGGGAAGTGCCAAATATACAAATATATCTCTTAATCATAAATTCACTGCGAAAAACTCAGTGATAATCTGCAGCTGATAAAATGTAAATACATTATCATTTCCAAGTCACGTTTATAACCTTAAATAAGATGCAAACTGGATAAATTGCTGTTTATGTGATTGGAACGAGCTTTCGCAGCGAAATTCTATATACTAGCTAGTTATTACTGAGAACAATAGGTCAGTTCAAAGGTCTGTACTCATCCGGCTTTAACCCAACCTATCCTTTAACTGTTGAATCGCTGACCACGGATCCAATTGTCCCTGGGCGACATATTCGATGAATTCCTCCCAGGTGCCGTCGGTTGTTAATGATTGAAGAGCCTCTTCCCATAACAACCTTTTTAACCCATCGGTAAGCTCGAACGCCGCTAATTTGCGTCTATGACTGGACAATAAGCCTTCAGCTTTTAAAAACCCATAGTGGTTCTCCACCTGTTCAACTAACTCCTGGATTCCCTGCCCCTCCCGGGCGACTACGCGCATCACCGGGGGCTGCCAGCCCTGATTCCTTGATCCGCTGATACATAACATATCAAGCAATTCCGCCTCAACCCTATCGGCACCCGGCAAGTCCGCCTTGTTAACTACATAAATGTCACCAATCTCTAATATCCCCGCCTTTAACGCTTGAATATCATCGCCCATATTGGGGATGGTTACCACCAATACAGTATGGGCATAATTCTTAATAGCTACTTCGGCCTGGCCTGTACCGACTGTTTCAACAATAATGCGTTGATAGCCAGCTGCATCCAAAAGTTTAATAATACTCCCCGCAACTCGGTTAAGACCGCCCAGTTGCCCCCTGGTAGCTACACTACGTATGAAGAGGTTGGGGTGTAGCTGCGGCATTCTAACTCGGTCTCCCAGAATGCCGCCGCCGGTATATGGACTGGTTGGATCAACCGCCAGAACCGCCACTTTGTATCCCTGCCTGAGGTATACACCAATCATTTGATTTACCAAGGTACTTTTCCCAGCTCCCGGAGCTCCAGTTAAGCCAATAACCGCAGCCTTCCCGGTATGTTGATAGAGCTGCTGCAGGGCTTTCCATCCATCGGGGTCACCATTCTCCAGTTTACTAATTAATATGGCTAGTTGTCTTGTATTTCCCGATAAAACGGCGTCAATCGCGTCCATTTTCATCCCTCATTAATAAAGAGCTTCAACCAAACAAATATCGCCTTGACCCATTGCGCCGCAAATGCCGAAAGCCCCCAAACGCTCACCTCTCCGGCGCAGTTCATGCATCCCAGTCATAAATACGCGTGCTCCGCTAGCCCCCAGGGGATGTCCAATAGCGATTGCACCACCATTAACATTGGTAATTTCACGGATTGCATCGCATTTTTTACGATCTTTGCCGGCTAAGTATAAAGTACTTACGGTAGGCATTGATGCAAATGCTTCATTGATCTCAATTAATTTTATATCATCTAAAGCTATGCTGTTTTTGGCCAAGATCGCTTCAATACCAACACCTGGTAAAACTGGAGTGCTGCGTGGTTCACCACTAACAGCCAGATGATCGATTACCCTGGCCAGCGGTTTGATTCCACGCTTTTCAGCTTCGCTGCGGCTCATCAATAATAATCCGGAAGCTCCATCACTAAGAGCTGAGGCATTGCCGCCTGTGATCGCCGGGCTGCCATAAACAAGCTTTAGCTTGGCAAGTTTTTCCAGACTGGTATCAGCTCTTGGATGTTCATCACGGTCAAATGTAATCGTGCCTTTTTTGGTTTCAACCTCAACCGGAATTATTTCATCTTTATACCATCCATTTTTCTGGGCCGCAATCGCGGTCATATTGCTCTTCAAAGCCCATCTGTCCAATTCTTCACGACTTACTCCCCACTCTAAAGCGACTTCGCCTGAATACTGAGCCATCGGCGCTTTCAAGTAAGGGTTTCTGATGATCAGATCATCATACACCGTAATATCCCCAAGTCTTTGTCCCCAACGCATCTGAGGAACTAGATATGGAGTTGAACTCATGTTTTCACAACCACCGGCAATAACAATTTTATGTTTGCCGTTGCTGATTGCATCAAAAGCCAAACCTATGGCATGCATGGATGAACAGCAAGCTCTCTCGATGGTCAAGGAATTCACAGTCAGCGGTAATCCTGCATCTATTGATGCTTGGCGAGCTGGTGAAGTTCCATTTCCGGGAAGAGTACACCCCATTAATAAATAGTCAATTTCATTATCGGCTACCGGTACATCTTCAAGCAATTTTCTGATTATCATGCCACCCAAATGAACCGCCGGGATATCCTTTAATGTTCCACCAAAATTTCCAAATGGTGTTCTTATGGCTTTTACAACAACAACTTCTTCCATGATAAAACCCTCCAATAATTATTTTTTATAATTTTGTACAAACTCTATAATGTCGCTCATCGGGGTACCAGCTGGATATAGTTCTTTAACACCCATCTCCTTCAGCACCACAATATCTTCCACCGGGATAACCCCGCCACCTATTACCGCTATATCTTCAGCTTCTTTTTCCTTCAGCAACCTAAGCACTTTCGGAAAGAAGGTCATATGGGCACCAGATAAGATACTAATCCCAATCATATCAACATTTTCCTGGATGGCGGTTTCCACCACCATTTCCGGGGTTTGGCGGAGTCCAGTATAAATAACCTCAATTCCGGCATCAGCTAAGGCCCGAGCCACAACCTTGGCTCCTACCTCATGCCCATCCAGACCAACTTTGGCCATTAAAAATCTGACTCTCGCCTCTGGGTACTGTTTATCCATTTCTCTTCCCCCCTAAAATTGAGGAATAACCTGGTACTCACCGTAAACTTCACGCAGCACCTGGCAAATCTCACCAATAGTGGCGTAGGCCTTTACGGCTTCCAGGATAGATTCCACTGTATTTTCTCCTTTTGACGCAGCTTCACGAACGCCAGCCAGGGTTGCCTCCACTTTATCTGCATTACGCTCGGCTTTTATAGCTGCCAGTCTGGCTAATTGTACTTGTTCCACTTTGGGGTCAATTTTAAAGGCTCCCAAGGGTAACTGTTCGTCACTTTTGAAAATATTGACTCCTACTGAAACCCGTTCGCCCTTTTCAAAGGCATTCTGCCTCCTAACCGCGCCTCTGGTTACAACACCCTGCATATAGCCCTTTTCGATTGCTTGCAGGGACCCTCCTAACTCCTCGACTCGGGCCATTTCTGCCAGCATATCTTTTTCAATATCTTTGGTCAGACTCTCCACATAATATGATCCGCCCAGAGGATCAACTGTATTGGAAAAACCCAGTTCATGAGCTATAATCTGCAGCATCCGGATGGATATTTTGCAGGACTGATCGCTGGGGGTAGCCATTGCTTCGTCATAGGACGCATCAAAGAGGTAATTCACCCCGCCTAATGCGTATCCCAGGGAGGCAAAAGCCAGCCGGACAATATTATTCATAGGCTCCTTAAGGGTCTCACCCCCATGGGCATATGAGGTAAAGTTCATGGCCATAGCCCGAGGATCCTTGGCTCCAAAGCGGTCACGCATCAACTTGGCCCAAATCTTGCGGGCCGCGCGACAGTTGGCAACGGTTACAAAGAAGTCTTCGCGTTCATCCAGGAACAGCTCCAGCATAGGCGTAATCTGATCAATAGTAAGACCGCGCTGCAATAGATCATTGATGTAAACCATCCCATTAGACATGGCGAAAGCCGCTGCATTGGTAGATCCTGCTCCACCTGCGTTGATATGGTTGGCACAAAGTTCCATCGGATACCAATGCGGTGCGTGCTTAGCGCACCATTCCACCACGTCACAGGCCAAGTGAACGGTACTTTGCATCGGAAAGATATAGGTCCCTCGAGATACATACTCCTTAATCGGATCGTTTTGCAAACTCACTACAAAGTCCGCTGGTTTCAGGCCTTGTTTTTCTCCCAGGGCTACAAACAATGCCAGCGCAATCGGCCCCATCGAATTGAATAGCGTACCGACCCGCTTAAAGCTGTTCAGAGGAAGCCCGTCAAATAGTATTTCCATATCTTTTAGTGAGTCAATCGCCACTCCAGTTCGCCCAATTTCCCCCGTTGACATTGAATGATCTGAATCATAACCGATTTGGGTTGGTAAATCCGCTGCTACATGTAGATCATTGCCTCCCCAGGCCACTATTTTCTTTAAGCGCTCATTGCAATCCTCGGCATTGCCGAACCCGGAATATACCCGAAAAGTAAAAGGCTCGCCCCGATTCATGCTGGGATTGACCCCTCGAGTATAAGGAAATTCGCCCGGGAAACCCAGATCTTCTTCATAGTTAAAACCACGTTCTACCAAATCCAGTGGGGTATAAACCGGTTTTACTTCGATGCCCACATCGTTTACGAAACGGTCTCGACGTTCGGGATGCTTCTCAACATACTTGGCTCTTACCTCTTTTTCCCATCGTTGCTGCGACATAGCTAGTTTGTTATCGGACTCTTTCAATCTTATCCCCCCTGTTCTAACGGTTTATATTTTAAAGTCTTATTTTGAAACTAGATTACTTTTTTGCTACTAAAATCATCCAGTTCTTCAGTGCTTAGATTCAGCCACTCACCGTAAATTTCGGCATTATTCTGTCCAACCGCAGGTGCTGGCTGGTCAAACCCTGACTCTGAAAGGCTAAAATGGATTGGCAAGCCGGCGGCTTTTAATGCCGGGATCTCACCACAGCCAGGATGCATTATTGGCATAATAGTACCTGCTTCCAGGAAGTTCTCATCTGCCAAGACTTGAGTGATGTTACGGACGGGAGCACACGGAATACCTGCAGCCTCTAGTGCATCCAAAGCCTCCCTTATAGTTATTTCTTTAGACCATAAATTGATTATGGCATCCACTTCATCCGCGCGTTCAATTCTATCCGACTGGTTTTTGTAGCGCAAATCATCATTTAAGTCTTCTCTTCCCATAACTTTTATAATATCTTTCCAGTGGTGGTCACCACCGGTGGAGATGACGAAATAGCCATCTTTAGCTTGATAAGAATTGAAAGGGGTCAGTCTGGTCAGTCTATTTCCACTGCGAGGTGGTTGCCCTTGGGCTTGCCAAAAATCAAATGCTTCATCCATCATCATTGATAAAGTACTTTCCATCATCGAAACATATAATTCCTGACCTTCACCGGTTTTGCGCCGATGTTCAAGCGCAGCTAAAATACCGATTACGGAAAAAAGCCCTCCGCTTAAATCACCAACTGCAATCGCGTTCTTGGTCGGTGGGCCATCGGGAAATCCGCAGACACTCATTGCTCCGCCTAAAGCCTGGATTACAATATCAAAAGCTGGCATTTTGGCGTAAGCTCCTTCAGGTCCGAACCCAGTTAAAGAACAATAGATAATCTCCGGGTTGGCTTCCTTTAACACCGAATATGGCAACCCTAATTTTTTCATGGTACCGGGCCGGAAATTTTCCATAACTATATCTGCTTTAGCTACTAAGCGCAGGAACATTTCTCTACCCTGGGGAGAATTAAGATTGAGGGTAATTGCCTTTTTATTTCGACAGCGCTTCAGAATAGATAATGATATATCTTCGGGAGTTTGCCGAAAAACGCTTACCCCTTTAGCGCCAGCGTAAGGCGGGTTGGAACGAGCCGGTTCACCGCTGCCAGGTCGCTCAATCTTTATTACTTCAGCCCCCAGGCCACTAAAAATCATGGTACAATAAGACCCTGCCAAAAATTGGGTTAAGTCTAATATGCGTAGGCCTTCTAATGCTTTAGCCATTATAAATCCTCCCAACTATATTAATCTAATAATTAGTGTGCTATAATATATTTGTGTATTTTTGTATAGGGCGCTGTCAGGCGCTCTTTCTTTTTGGATAGTGCATTTTTGTATAAAGCGCTGGTGGGCGCTCTTTCTCGTCTAATAATATGATTTTTAGTATACGGCGCTGGCAGGCACCCTTTTTGTACCTTTTGCTATAGGGCGCTGCCTGGCGCTCTTTTTGTGTGTATTTTGTATAGGGCGCTGTCAGGCACTCTTTATTTATCGATATATTCAAAGGCACCCACACTCCCTTGTCCAACAATATTAAGTTTTCTACTAATCTTAGCTGCCCTTAATCACCTTATAGTTGATGGCAGCCACGTGGAAATAGCCGGAAAGGCCAGGAGTAATGCAATCGTTATAAATTCAAAAAATAGCATCATTGCCGAACCTTTAAAAACCTCTTGTAATTTAAGCCCCGTTGCCCCGCTGACCACGTAACAATTCATACCCACCGGAGGGGTAATTAATCCGATTTCTGACAGTGCTACAATAACAATTCCGAACCAAATTGGATCATAACCCATGCCCGTTACCAGGGGAAATGTCAATGGAAGGGTTATGAGCAGAATAGCCATCTGGTCCATAAGCATGCCCATTATCAGGTAAATGCACACCACAAGTCCCATTACAGCCCAATTCGGCCACCCCAACCCCATAATACCGGTGATAATACTTTGAGCCATTTGGCTGTAGGTTAAATAATAACCAAAAATCATAGCGCCGATAATGATCAGGAAAATCATAGCCGTAGCTTTCATGGTGCGTCTCAATGCCGTAACTACTCCCGTCCATCCCAGCTGCTTGCTGGCTACCAGAGTAATCATCGTAAGAGTCGCTCCGATGGCTGCCACTTCGGAAGGTGTCGCCACCCCGCCATATAGACAGAAGAAGATAGCAAAAACTATAACCAGGAATGACCACAGTTCAGGCAGAGTTTGGAATTTTTCCTTCCAGGTGTAAGCCTGACCCTTGGGTATCGTTCCGGGTTGAATCTTGCCCCATACGATAATACCTAAGGCGTACATAACTCCAGTAAGAATTCCAGGAATAATGCCGGCAATTAACAGTTTGCCAATGGAAGTTTCAGTAGTAATACCATAGACTACCAGGGAAATACTTGGGGGTATCATGATTGCCAGAGTTCCTGCTACTGCTATTACCCCGGCCGATATTGATGGGGCATATCCGGCCCGTTTAAGTTCAGGATAGGCCACCGAGGACATCGCTCCGGCAGCAGCCAGACTGGAACCGCACATGGCGCCAAACCCGGCATTGGCTATTACCGTGGCAATAGCTACCCCACCTGTAGTACGCCCGGTAAACCTGGTACAGGCAGTAAACAGACTCTTGGCCAGCCCTCCGGATGATACCATTTCCGCCATGAAAATAAACAGTGGTATAGTAGCCATGGTCATACTGGTCACTGACCGATACGGTGTCGTGCTGGCGATTGAAAGCATGGTATCAAATCCGCCAATCATGAATAATCCTATACTCCCCGCTACTCCAAGGGCAAAACCTACTGGCATACCCAGAGCCAGGAAGACCATCATTAATACTAATGCGACCACAATTGTAACCTCCTTTCACAGTTATTTTTAAGCCATCTCTTCATGCTGCAAATGCAAATTTTTCTGTCTTTCAG
>CAZYJA010000011.1:0-21635 GCA_964647245.1 uncultured Syntrophomonas sp.
GGTATCTACCTGCTCCGGTTGCCTAAAATCCTGGGCGGGAAGTTTGGCCGATGCGTCATGAATAAAACTGGCCCAGATTGGTCCGGCTGCTGATCCGCCATACAGGTTGGCCGCTTTGCCCTTATCATATCCCACCCAAACCGCACAACATAACTGGGGGGTGTATCCTACGAACCAGGCATCATTTTTATTATCCGTGGTCCCGGTCTTCCCGGCCGCTGCTCGACCCACCCGGGCTTTTAAACTTGATCCGGTTCCCCCGGGCTCCAAAACCCCAGCGAGC
Organism: uncultured Syntrophomonas sp.; assembly: GCA_964647245.1. Taxonomy (GTDB): domain Bacteria; phylum Bacillota; class Syntrophomonadia; order Syntrophomonadales; family Syntrophomonadaceae; genus PHAA01. Next base: position 284 of record CAZYJA010000011.1, read on the forward strand.
ATATTGGAAATAATATAAGCATTCTCGGCACTAATCACCCTTTTCTCCTGAGGTCGGTTCTGTTCCAGAACCTGGCCATCCTTAGCAACTATTTTCAGCAGATAGGAAGGCGCATTATAAACTCCCTGGTTGGCAAAAACGCTATACCCGGCCGCCATATCAATCGGACTAACTTCATTTGAACCCAGGGGCAAAGACAATATGGGCTTTATATTTTTGAACCCAAAACCCTGTGTATACCGGGCTGCCTCATTTACTCCCAGTCTATTGGTTAAGGCTACCGCTACCACATTGTCAGAGATCATCATAGCTTCTTTTAAGCTAAAATCTTTCCAGTGGTAGGGCTCGTCCCCGTAATCGGTAGGCTTATAGGTAGCACCGGTGATTAATTTGTATTCTTTTTCCTCACACATGATCATGCTGGCCGAGGTTACTCCCTGTTCGAGGGCCAGAGAATAAACGAAGGGTTTAAAGGTGGAACCTGGTTGTCGAGATGAAAAGGCCCGATTATAATTGGAGGCGTTAAAATCCCGCCCACCTACCAGGGCTCTAATTTGTCCACTGGCTACATCTATAGCCACCAGGGCTACCTGAAGATCAGGCTTTTGGTTTTTCATACCTTCCAGATAGGCATTATTAGCTGCCTTCTGCATATCTACATCCAGACTGGTAAAAATCCGAAAGCCCCCCCGATAAACCATGCTGTCACCGTATTTTTCACGCAGGTAGTCCCTTACCATGGCAACAAAGTAGGGGGCTTCGCTGTCGGCAAACTGAGCCCGCCGATACTGTAAATTCTCCTTCAGTACGGCTTCTTTTTCTGAGCTGGAGATCATGCCTTCTTCAAGCATCCTCTGCACCACCAAGGCTTGCCGCTTTTTGGCTTCCTCCGGATTGGTGTAAGGGTCATAGTAATTAGGACTCTGAGGAAGTCCGGCTAGGAGAGCAGCTTCGGCCATACTCAAATCCCGGGCTCTTTTGGCAAAATAAGTACGCGACGCCAGTTCCACCCCGTAGGCTCCTTGCCCAAAATATATACTGTTGCAGTACATGTTTAATATCTCATCTTTGCTATATTTACTTTCTAACAGAACTGCGTAATAAAGTTCTTTGAATTTTCGGGACCAGGTACGTTCATTACTTAAGTATAGAGTTTTGGCGGTTTGCTGAGTTATAGTACTGCCACCAGCTACTATTTTCATGGCCTTTAAATCAACCCAAACGGCCCTGAGTAATCCATTAATATCAACCCCATAGTGTTTATAGAATCGCTTGTCTTCCACCGCTATAACCGCATTTAGAAAATGCGGCGATATTTCTTCCAGGTTTACATTCACTTGATTTTGTTCTGCCAAGCCCTGAATAGTTCTTCCATTTATGTCATAGACCACTGATGCTTCCGGGATTGCAGCATGAGGCAAACTAATTGTAAACGCGGCGGTAACCAATATGCTAATTATAAGCAGCCAGGTTATAATTAATTTCCTATACATGCAAGTCCCTCCCATCCATCCATTATTTTTACCATTAATTTTACTAATTATCCAAATATCACAGATTCACCGCTTTGATTGACAACATTCATCAGGAAAATGTATATTATAACCTTAGGGACTCAAAATTAGTATCAATAGATTGGCCTATCAACCCATGAAAGTAGGTGGTGTAATGGAACCTATACCTGCATATCGATCGTCACTTATAACTTGCGTGAATAACTACCATATTAATAGTAGGGTTATATTACACTGCCGATTCTGTATTTAACCCTCTATTGCAAGGAGGGGTTATATATTGATTAAGACCTATTTCTATAATCATGAAGAAGATAATATGTACCATGATATAGATCTATCGGCAACTGATGACTTACTATCTTCTCCCCACAATCTTCTATGGATTGACCTTTATGACTGCTCCGAAAGTGAGCTGCATTATATAGGTAATATCTTTGATTTCCATCCCTTGGCATTGGAAGACTGCTTGCAGGAAAGTCCCCGTGCCAAGATTGACAAATACGATGACTATCACTTTTTCGTCTTTCATTCCCTGCGTTACTTTGAGGAAGCGGAAGAAGAAGATGAAATATCCAGCATTGAACTAGACGTTTTTCTAGGCCCGAATTATATCGTTACCATTCACCCCATTGCCCTTTCGGCGGTAGGCAAGGTAGCCCGCATCAGCCTTAAGGATACCGCAATGATGGATCGTGGCCCCGAGTATTTGTTATATAAAATAGTGGACAATATCGTAGATGATTCTTTTCCGATCATTGAGAGGCTGGGGGAAAGAATTGATGACTTGGAAGATAATATATTTTCAAGTGACGATAAACAAATTACGGAGGAGATTCTCACTCTGAGGAGAACCATAATCCTGCTGCGAAAGGTTTTGATTCCGCAGCGCCATATATTTTCCAATCTCAAGGGACGATACTCTTTTTTCGTAAAGGATGACAACGTTCCCTATTATCTGGATCTAGCCGATAACCTGAACAGCATCCTGGACACCGTGAACACTTACCGCGATTTGGTAAACAGCTCGATGGACACCTATTACTCGATTCTGTCTGGTCGTACCAGTGAAATTATTACCATACTGACCATTATCAGTATTATCATGATGCCATTGACTGTTATCACCGGTTTCTTTGGTATGAATGTCGATTTCCCGGGACGCCAGCATCCGTCGATGATATGGTTCATCCTCTTGGGAATGTTTGGCCTGTCGCTCAGCATGCTGGGCTTCTTCCGCTATAGAAAATGGGTATAGGCATCAAGACCTTCACCAGCCAGTTTGCATTGGGCACTTAATTTGCTGCAAGAACCATAAGCCCCGTTCCGAAAATAATTCTGAACGGGGCTATTTGCAGACAAAGGCAGACAAGGGGACGGTTCTTCTGTCTGCCCTTGTCTGAACCGTCCCATTATTCGTCTTATGAATACTTAATGCATATATTACGAATTAAATCAGCCACATCTTCAACATGGTCCATGGCCATCTCAATTTGTTCATAGATTTCCCGCCATTTGATAACTACAACCGCGTTTTTTTCATTTTCAAACAGGTCCCCCAACCCATTACGATAAAGTGTATCTTGTTTACGCTCGAGTTGACGTATTTGGTCGCAGCATTCCAGGATAATCTTCTTGTTTTGGTCGACCTTGTCCAGCAAGTTAAAAGCCTTTTCCTGTAATAGTAAAGCTTCAGTCAGAACTACTACCATTTCTTTGACGATAGTATTGGGTTCGCCAGCCTTATAAAGTATCATTCTATCAATTATACCGGTAATAAAGTCCAGGGTAGTTGATAAGGTCTGAACTAATCGTAAGGCATCCTCACTATCGAAGGGAAGGATAAAACTGGTATTGAGCCTACGCACTAAAGCTTGGGTAATGCGGTCCCCTTCATGTTCCATGGCAGTTAAGCGAGCCATTTTCTTGTCCAGATCCTGGTAATCGCTGACTACATCATTAAGTATTTCTCCGGCCGTAACCACCATTTTAGCGCTATCCTCGAAAAGCAAAAACAAGTTTTCGTCTTTTCTGCCAAACAACCCCATACCATAACCCCCTCAGATTAATTGTATTATCTTTATTTAAACTCGCAAACGCTTATAGAGCCCGCATATAATCGGGGCGTAAGTAGCTGCGATCGTTTTTCTTTATTATATCATTAATTAAATCCAGCAATTTCTGTTTATCTTCCGGTAAGTGACCTTTTACGGCCAAATAATTTGAGGCATGATTGCTTCTGAATACAGTTCCTTTTAAATCCAAGCCCTGAATGATGATACGCAACTCGTCCAATATTTCAAAGGGACCCGGCAATTCAAATTCTCCCTTTTGCATGCGACGGTACAGCTCGGTACGTGGTTCCAGCATCAGGGTCAGAGCCCCAATATAATCGGGGTTTATTTCGTTAAGTATTTTGGCCGTATTTACTGCGTGATCTACAGCCCGAGGTGACCTGCCCGCCAATCCCAGCAGAATCGTAACTGATAATAGTATCCCGGCCTTTCTGATCTTCAACCCCGCTTCAACCATGGACTCATAACTGACCCCTTTCCTGATATCCAGTAATAATTGAGGATCACCGGTCTCTACTCCCAGGTAAGCAATGGTTAATCCAGCCGCCCTTAAAACCGTGAGATCACTTATATCCTTGGCCAGTATAGTATCTGGGCTGGCATAAATCCCCACATGTTTCAGACTGGGAAAGCTATTATATAAATCAGCCAGAATATCCAGCAAATCACTGGTATCCATGGCGAGAGCATCACCATCAGCCAGAAATACTTTGTTTAAATCACCATAATAATCGCGGGCCATTTTAATATCTTGCTTGACCTCGTTGAGACTCCTAATATGATACTTCTTATCTTTGTACATGGAGCAAAAAGTACATCTATTATGGGAACAACCGACGGTACACTGCAATATATAGCTTCTCGCTTCACTGGGCGGTCGGAAAACATTACCTTCGTATCTCATACAAAACCTCCTGCAATATCTAAATTTAAGTGGCAAATGTTGGTGCCAACAGGGTAACCTTGCGACTGGAAATTATTACGGCAAGTAAAACAAACTGCCCAATTTTGAGTTTTAATTGTAGGATCGAGTTATACAATAAGTTACAGCTCATTAATTATTATCTAGCATCAATTTTAGCTTTATAAGTCAAACTAGAAAAGGTGCAAATGAAAAAGGAGGTTCTTCAAATGGCGAAAAGAAGTAGTATCATGTCTGACCAGCTTAGATACGAAATAGCTCGCGAACTTGGCGTGGACAAAACCGTAGCCAATGAAGGGTGGGGTGCAGTCAGTTCTCGGGATTGCGGTAATATGGTAGCCAAAGCAATCCAAATCGCAGAACGCAGCGTTGCTTCTCAGAATAGCCCTAATTTCAGATAACTTTGCACCTTCGGGGGATATTTCCCCCGATTTTTTGACTATTCAAGACCTGGTCACAACCACTGCGCAGGTCTTTAACGTTTTGGCATCCCTTTATAGCCCTCTACCCAATGCGAAACCCAATATATAAACAGAAAAAATACAAATCCCAATACGCTGACATTATGCAGCCCGGCCCCTATAATCATACCAATAATAGCGGTTATACATAATGAACCGGCACTGGATATACCACCGACCTGGCGGTTTTTGGTGACCCAAATTAATCCGGTACCGAGAAAACCCAAGGCTGATATTACCTGGGCTGGCAATCTACCGGGATCACCAAACCCGGGCACATTCAGATGATGATAAAACCCAATGGAGGTAATAGTAATCAGCGCCGATCCCATACATATTATGGAGAATGTTCTACTGGATAAGGTCTTTTGCCCGAAGGTACTGCTTACGCCAATGAAAAACCCGATAATTCCAGCCAACAGAACACTCAACAAATACTCGGTCATGGTTATAAAACCTGATAATTAGGTGCTTCTTTCGTGATAAATACATCATGCGGATGACTTTCACTTAATCCGGCATTGCTTATCTTAATAAACTGAGTCATGGTTTTTAACTCTTCGATATTTATTACTCCGCAGTAACCCATACCTGCCCGCAAGCCACCTACCAATTGGAATATGGTTTCAGACACTGAACCCCGATATGGAGTGCGTCCTTCTATACCTTCAGGAACCAGTTTCTTGGCGTTTTCCTGGAAGTAGCGATCACTGCTGCCTTCAGCCATTGCTCCCATTGAGCCCATGCCCCTGTACACCTTGTAACGTCTGCCTTGCAGCATAACTTCTTCACCCGGGCTTTCGTCAGTACCGGCTAAGAGATTACCCAGCATAACCACATCAGCGCCCGCAGCTATAGCCTTGGTAATATCGCCGGAATACTTAATGCCCCCATCCGCGATAATCGGTACGTTGTATTTTTGGGCAACCTCTACGCAATCAACCACTGCGGTTATTTGCGGTACCCCAATACCCGCGACTACTCTGGTAGTGCATATTGAACCCGGACCTATACCGACCTTTATTCCATCTGCTCCCGCTTTAATCAGGGCTTCAGTAGCTGCACCGGTTGCCACGTTACCGGCTATTAATTCAAGATCGGGAAATCTTTGCTTTATTTCGGACACTATCTGGATTACACCCTCGGAATGACCATGGGCAGTATCAACTACCAAAACATCAACTCCGGCTTCTTTCAAAGCCTGGACCCTTTGCATGGTGTTCTTGGCAATCCCTACTGCGGCACCTACGATTAAACGGCCACCTTTGTCCTTAGCAGCGTGAGGATACCTCTGGGTTTTTTCAATATCTTTAATAGTTATGAGACCCATTAGATTAAAATCGTCATCCACCAAGGGTAATTTCTCAATTTTATACTTGCGCAACAACTGCATAGCCTGTTCCATGGTAGTTCCTACCGGAGCTGTAACCAGCTTTTCGGTCGTCATAATATCGCTAATCGGCTGATCAAAATCGGTTTCAAAACGCAGATCGCGATTGGTCAGGATGCCAACTAATTTTTTACCTCTGGTAATAGGTACTCCCGATATGTGATAATGTTCCATTATCCTTAACGCATCGGCAATTTTATGATCAGGAGACAAAAAGAAAGGATCAGTAATTATACCGTGTTCGGACCGCTTAACCCGATCTATCATCTTAGCCTGTTCCTCAATAGACATATTCTTGTGAATAATGCCTATTCCACCCTCGCGAGCCATAGCTATCGCCATTCTAGTCTCAGTAACCGTATCCATTCCCGCGCTCATAATCGGGGTCTCCAGCCTGACATTCCTGGTTAAGCGAGTGGATATATCGACATCTTGAGGCATAACTTTGGAGTGTCCTGGTATAAGTAGAACATCATCGAAGGTAAGACCTTCTTTGCTGAATCTGTCAGTCATATTCTTAGCCTCCTTGTGAAATTTAAACTATCTTATACTATTGTAGACCAATTATCAATATCAGTGCTACGATTCAACCTGAATTCGTCGCTGACATTACTCTTTAATCTGTTGGGCTGAGATACCCACCGAGCAACTGGGTTGGGAAAAAAATAAACCTGCTGGAGAATTTCAGCAGGTTGAAACCAGACTCATTTTAATTATTTATCATATCGAGTTATTTTTTAGTCGCATATGGGTGTGATCTAATTCGACTACGATTACTTCCCGGCCGATTTTCTTGACTGCCTCCCACGGTATCACCAGCTTCTGCCGATCAGTCCAGAAGTTCAGCATATTGCCTTTGTTGGGCAGTATTATAGATACGATCTTACCGGTTTCCTGGTCTACCATCATATCCGACTCACCCACCGTCCCCATGCGCATACCGTCATAAATGTTTACCATTTCCTTGCCGACCAGTTCATTCAGACGCACCTATATCCCCCCTAAACTCCGGTGTGCCCAAAACCTCCAGTTCCCCGATCAGTGCCGGCCAGAACCTCCACTTCCACAATCTCTGGCTTTAGCACCCGGGCAAATACCATTTGGGCCACCCGTTCACCTCTTTTTAATATATACTCTTTGTCCCCCAAATTTATAACAATTAACTTGATTTCACCCCGGTAATCCGAATCAATAGTACCGGGCGAATTTAAGAGGGTTAAGCCGTGTTTAATGGCTAATCCGCTGCGAGGACGTATCTGGGCTTCACAATCATCTGGTACAGCAATCGCGAGACCAGTAGGAACCAAGACTCGTTGCCCAATACCAATGATTAAGTCTTCCTCGTTGGCTGCACAGATATCCAGTCCAGCCGAACCCGCAGTCATGTAACGGGGCAGGGGCAAGTCCAATGAATGAAGCCGTTGGATCATTACTTTCATTATCTATTACCCCACCACTTCTGAAATTCCTGGCCCACCACAGGCAGGACGTCCTTATCGCCAATCGCCGCCAGCGAAAATGATTCCGGTTTAAATATCTGGCCGGCCATATCCTGTATCATATCGGGTTTAACGGCATAGACTCGCTCTATTACGTCTTCTGGAGTAACTATCTCACCGTACATCAGCATCGCTTTGGCCAACCGAGTCATCCGATTCATGACACTTTCCAGGCCCAAAGAAATTGAGGATTTCATCAATTTCTGAGTTCGAGTTATTTCTTCAGCAGTTACCCCATGCTTGGTAAAATCATCAATCTGTTCATAAAGAGCAGCACAGAATTGACCTACTTTATCCGGGCTGGTGCCGATATATATACTGTATAGGCCGGTATCAGAATAGTTGGAGGGATAAGAATATACTGAATAGGCCAGCCCCAGCTCTTCTCTAAGCTTCTGGAAAAGACGCGAACTCATACCTCCTCCCAGAATGCTGTTCATAACGTTTTGCGTATACCGTGCTTCATTATGAAAAGATATTCCCGGAACCCCCAGGCAGATTTGCATCTGTTCAACTTCCTTGGGCACCAGGCTAACAAAGGGGATGGCTACGAGAGGCTTTTCCAAGGTAAAAACGGGAGCTTCTGATTCTTGAGCTACCAGTGCTTTTTCTATATATTCTCTAATCTTGGCATTTTCCACATTACCAGCTACAGAGATTACCATATTGGCGGGCCTATAATATTGCTTATAGTAATTGTACAAATCGTCCCGTTGCATAGCAGAAATAGTATCCATCGTTCCGAGGATTGAAGAGCCCATCGGATGACCTTCCCAAAATTTGCGGGCAAATACGTCATGAATCAGTTCGTCGGGGGTATCCTCATACATGTTAATTTCTTCAATAACTACATTTCTTTCCGTATTAAAATCTTTTTCAGCCAACTGGGAATTGAACAACATATCAAAAACGATATCCATAGCTGAATATAAATCTTCATCTAAAGTACGGGCATATAGACAGGTGTACTCTTTGGATGTGAAGGCATTTAACTGTCCGCCAATACTTTCGAAGCTTTCGGCTATCTCACGGGCATTCCTCTGCAGGGTGCCCTTAAAAAGCATGTGTTCCAGAAAGTGACTGGCCCCCGCCAGGTGAGGAGGTTCGTTGCGGGACCCAACTCTTATGTATACACCAATGGCGGCCGATTTCAAATAAGGTATATCTTCTACTACCAACTTTGCTCCATTGCTAAGACTCCAACTATCAATCAATGTGACTACCTCCATCATTCTGGGGAAGCAAGGGGACGGAGGCAACCCAACCAAACATCCCCTTGCTTCCTTATTTGTTTATAAGCTTCATAATACCGTTTATTACTCTTTTTAGATAGCACGATTCACTAGCAATGTCTTCCTTGCTGACCAAATCAATACTTTTAAAATAATTACCATTAACATAAACGTCGATTTCACCTAGGATTTGACCTTTTCTTAAGGGTGCCTCCAGATTATAATTTAACCTCACGTACTTTTCAATGTTAGATTTATCCCCCAACCAAAGCCATAGATCCTCAGCTGGGGCGATTTCAGCCCAGGTCTGCACCCCACCGTTAATCTTCAGGTTTTTAAAGGTTTCGGTCTGGTCAACTAATTTCTGTTGGGTAGTATTATTGAAGCCATAATCCAATAACTTTCTAGAGTCCCCTTCCCGATCACCTGATTTCAATACAACTGCCACCAGGCCTCTATTGCCGCGGGTGGCCGAAGCCACCAGACATTTCCCGGATGCGTTGGCAGTACCGGTTTTAATTCCGTCAGCTCCTGGGTAATTGCCTATTAATCCATTGGTGTTGCGAATGGTCAAGGCCTGCTGGTAAGCCGGGTGTTTAAAATTAGTGGTGGCGGTTGCCACCATTTTCGCTAGATAGGGATGGGCAAGGGCGTTACGGCCTATTAAGGCTAAATCATAAGCGGTACTGTAATGATCGGGATCCGGAAGCCCGGATGAATTTTTGAAACAGGTGTGAATAGCCCCGATGGCAAAAGCCTTCTTAGTCATGAGATGAGCAAAGAAAGCCTCATCGCCGGCAACCTGTTCCGCCAACACTACTGCTGCGTCATTGGCGGATCGAATCAAAGCTACCTTTAGCAGTTCTCCCACCGTTAACTGTTGCCCGGTACTTAAGCCAATGGTATATTCCGGAGTCCGGTCCGCATATTGGCTGACCACCGCTATTTCATCCAGGTCCGCATATTCCAGAGCTAGAATGGCGGTCATCATTTTAGTAGTGCTGGCCATGGGGCGCCTGGCATTGGCATTTTGCCCCAGAATCGGCTGCCCGGTTTCCCGATCTACCAGACAATAATAGGATGAGCTAAGTCGAGGTGCGGCTAAAAGCGGAGCAGGAAACCAGCCTAAACAGATAATTAAGGCCAAGGCGAAAATTTTTATATTATTCTTAATCATTTTCATTATTAGGTCCAGCCGTAATCTTATCAATCGTGATCATCTGGTATTGTTGTTCCTGTAAATACTTAAGCAGGTCGGGAAGTGCTTTTACGGTTGGCTCGGTTGGATGCATGAGTATTATGGCATCGTTATGGACCTTATTGCTAACCCTTTTAACGATGGTGGCGGGATCGGGACGCTGCCAGTCAATAGTATCCACACTCCACATAATATATTTATAATCAATCCCATTCACTGCCCTGACCAGTTGCGGATTGTATTCCCCATAGGGAGAGGCAAAGAAGGTACTGGGCTGCCCGGTTATTTGGTTGATAATAGCCTCGGCTTTTTTAATTTCACTGCTAACTTGATCAGGAGCTAACTGGTTAAAGTGGCAATGCCGATAACCATGATTTTGAATACTGTGCCCGGCTGTGGCCATTGTCTTTAGCATTTCAGGGTTCTTTTCCGCCCAATTGCCGGTAACGAAAAAGGTTACCAAGGCATTAGCTTTTTTAAACTCTGCCAACATGGTTGGTATGAATTCCTCGCCCCAATCAACATTAACCGTTATGGATACCACTTTGGTACCTGTGTTGCCTTGAAAGATCGGTTGATCAGCATTAGCAGTCACCATAACATTTTCTTGACTCATGTTTACAAAGCCTAACAGGCCACCCGCTATCAATACTATTATCGCCATACTGAGCAGTCTTCTTCTGGAAAAAAAATAAACTTTCACGCTATCATTTCTCCCCTCTAATTTCCACATAGACCCGGCCATTGTGCATTGTAGTTTTAATAATGAGTGGACCCTTCCGATTATTGACAAACTTCATATCCAGATCGCCATAATCGACCGCGGCATCTTTTCCTTCGGCAACATAATGAACAGGCTTAGTATGAGCGTGTCGCTCCACGATAGGCAGCCGGGCCAGCAAAGCGGCATTATATACGGTGCTGGCTGCCTGGCAGACACCTCCCCCGTAGTCCATATCAAATCCTCCGTTTAGGATTATCGGGGCCGGCAAGTACCCTCTCTCGGGCGTTCTAGGCCCGGTGGCTTCATTAAATGAAAATACTTCCCCCGGCCATACCAGGCTATTGTTAATACTTGCCAGGGCTGCGGAAATGTTTTGGTATCTGGCCGGACTGCCATGAAACCAGGTCTGATACTCGGCAATACAATCTCTGGCATTGGCAATTTCCTGGCTGCTATGACGGGGTTGGCTGGTTATTAGCTCCAGTTGGATGTTTTGCCCGGGAGCAGCAGCTTGCACTTGCCCCATAGTTTTATCAACATCAACACTAATTCCATAGACTTCGGCGATTATATTGCCTGTGGCCCGGTCTAATCTGGGCTCAGCGGGTATTTTCTGGTACCTCATAGCCATCTCTTCGATTACCCCGCGCAGTTCTGGGGGAAGCAGTCTTTCTACCTCCACATTTTCGACTGTAACCCCTGGCCGGACCCCGACTACATCCCGTTCAACTTTGTCCATCCAAGATGACCAGAACGATAAACTTATAATAAAGGACATAAGAAAAAGGGCTCGGCTATCTAATTTAATAACATGAAACCCTTTCTTCAAAAAATAATACCCACCGCCTTTTATTTTTCTCATACCATAATATTCGGCAGTGAGCACTACTATTCAGTTTTTTTTTAATGCTGGAACCAGATTTCGATCTTTCCCCTGATAACCCGACTTGGGGGTTAACCGGCTGAAGGGTTGTTAGCCATTTTCATAGCTGCCTTCCGAGAAAGATTGACCCTACCCTGACGATCAATTTCAGTTACTTTGACCTGGATTTTATCGCCTAGTTTCACAATATCCTCAACTTTGTTTACCCTGTTTTCGTCCAGCTGAGATATATGCACCAGTCCCTCTTTGCCACTGGAACCCATAACCCCGGGAATAATCTCCACAAAAGCTCCGAATTCCATTATGCGCTTGACTGTACCCGTGTAAACCTTACCCACTTCAACCTCAGCGAGGATAGATTCAATCAGGAAACGAGCCTTTTTGGCCCCTTCATCATCGGTGGCAATAATAAATAGGCTGCCATCATCTTCAATGTCAATCTTGCAACCGCTCTCGGCCACAATTTTATGAATAGTTTTTCCACCCGGGCCAATAATCTCTCTGATTTTGTCAGGGTGAATCTGCATCCTGATCATTTGAGGTGCATAAGGAGATAGTTCCACATTGGGTTTATCAATGGCGGTCATCATTTTATCCATAATGAACATTCTACCCTCGCGGGCCTTGGCTAGCGCGGTCGCAACTATTTCCCGGTTTACCCCGCTAATCTTTATGTCCATCTGCAGAGCCGTAACTCCCTTGGCAGTACCCGCCAGCTTAAAGTCCATATCTCCCAGGGCATCTTCAATCCCCTGGATATCGCTTAATATAGCAAATTTATCCTCACCCTTAACCAATCCCATAGCTATGCCAGATACCGGTGCTTTGATGGGCACGCCGGCATGCATCAGTGATAAGCTGCTGCCGCAAACACTGCCCATAGAGCTGGAACCGTTGGATTCCAAGACTTCTGAAACAACTCTTATGGTATAGGGGAATTCTTCGAGGGTAGGCAGTACCGCTAACAATGCTCTTTCAGCCAAGGCTCCATGTCCAATGTCTCTGCGGCTCGGACCGCGCATGGGCTTGGTTTCGCCCACACTGAAAGGCGGGAAGTTATAATGATGAATATATCTTTTGGATTCATCAATCCCCAGACCATCCAGAAGCTGGTTTTCACGAATAGGTCCTAAGGTAGTTACTGACAACACCTGGGTTTGCCCTCTGGTGAAAAGGCCTGAGCCATGTGGTCTGGGCAGGAACCCAATCTCGCAGCTGATCTGCCTTATCTCATTTAGCTTTCTGCCGTCTACCCGGTCACCTTCATCCAAAATCATCTTTCTAACGATTTCTTTCAGCAGCTTGTCCACTATCCCCGCAACCGCTTTCAGCTGATCCGGGTAAATTTCCTTGAAATGATCCATAATCTCGGCCCGCGCCTCATCCATATGAATTTCCCGGGTCATCTTATTAGGATCTTTAACTGCTTCTTCCAGGCGGGCTGCGGAAAATTCTCTAACCAGGCTGTTCATCTCTTCATCGACAGGCACCGTGGGTACTTCCGTTTTTACTTGTCCCAGTTCAGTTACAATGGGTTCCAGGAAAGCATTGATGCGCTTAATTTCCTCATGAGCAAAGAAAATTGCCTCCAGGATAGTATTTTCAGGCACTTCATTGGCATGACCCTCAACCATCATAATAGCTTCCTGGGTTCCCGCTACTACCAAGTGCAAGTCACTTTGATGGTGCTGCTCTACCGTCGGATTAATGATAAGCTGGCCGTCTACCAGGCCCACGATAACTGCGGCTACGGGTCCATTAAAGGGAATGTTGGAAACACCCAAGGCCACTGCAGCGCCTATTATCGCGGTAATATCAGGCGAATTATCCTTATCCACGGAGAGAATGCTGGCTACCACCTGCAGGTCATTCTTATACGCTTTGGGGAATAGGGGCCTAATGGGACGGTCTATCTGGCGGGCTGACAAAGTTGCATTTTCCGTGGCTCTACCTTCCCGTTTAATAAAACCTCCTGGTATTTTGCCTATGGCATATTGTTTTTCTTCATACTCAACGGTTAAGGGAAAGAAATCCAGACCTTCCCGGGGAGTAGAGGCGGTAGCCGTAACTAAAACTACCGTATCGCCATATCTTACTACGGCTGACCCATTGGCCTGCTTAGCTACCTGTCCAACTTCTACTACTAGTGGTCTTCCAGCAATCTCGGTTTGGTATTTGTGAACTATGTGAAACTCCTCCTTTCGCTATCCAATTATAAAGTTAAAGAGCGGCATACCGCTCTTTACCTGCGTAGACCTAATCTAGTAACGATGTTACGATAACGGTCAAAGTTATTATTCTTCAGATAATCCAAAAGTGACCGCCTTTGTCCAACCATTTTTAATAGGCCTCTTCTAGAGTGATGGTCTTTTTTGTTTGCTTTCAAATGTTCGTTTAAATAGTTTATTCTATCAGTAAGAATAGCTATTTGCACCTCAGGGGAACCAGTGTCATTCTCATGTACCTGATAAGCCTTAATTATTTCCTGCTTTTTTTCTAAAGACAGCGCCAAGCTTTTCACCTCCTCACTTATAAACGCCACTGACCAAGACAGGTGTCGGTGAATCGCCAACCCTAGTCGGTGGTTCCTTGGATTTATTACTGCCGGGTATCACAGTATTCATCCATTTCCTTGTTATACTTAAAACCAGGTCAAAGACCTTGCCGCTCTTTGCTGAATTTACCTAGAACAGAGTTATTTTAACATAGTGCCTGGGAAAAGTAAACTTGGCCGAGGCCTTATAAATCCTGGTCCCAAGCCTTGCAAATCTCCTCCGCCCGATCACGATCTCGGGTGATCTGAAGTACCAACTCATCCAGCGACTGAAAGCGCTGTTCATCCCTCAGTTTCTCCAAAAATGACAATTTTATAGGTTGTCCGTATATATCTTCCCCAAAGTTCATCAGGTGAGCTTCAATGGAAATCGGGTATTCTTGGTAAAAAGTAGGTTTGCTCCCTATATTAACCACACTGTGATAAAGTTGGCCACCGGTATAGGCTTGGGCGGCATAAACACCTTTACCGAGAACATTATAAATTGGATCCACCCCTACATTCGCAGTAGGAAAACCAATCAGGGATCCTCTATGTTCTCCTTCTACCACTACTCCTTCAACTACTGGATGATAACCTAATAAATGATAGGCAGTTTGGACATCGCCAATTTTCAATGCCTGACGGATCGAACTGCTCGAAATGGGTTCTCCATCATAAGTAACGGGAGCAATTATATTTACTCCAAAACCATGTTGTTCTCCCAATTGCTTTAGATACTCGGGGGTTCCTGCTCCCCGATGCCCAAATGTATAGTTGAAGCCTACAAATGCTTCCCGTATTTGCAAGGCACCAAGCAATATCTTTTCTACAAACTGTTCCGGCGACCAGGCTGCCATCTCTATCGAAAATGGATTATAGATGAGTACGTCCAGACCGATTTTTTCTAACAATTCAGCTTTGCCGGCCGGGGTAAGTAATAAGCGGGGTGCCCGTTCCGGGGTGAGTACCTGGGCCGGATGGGGTTCAAATATGAAAGCTACGGCTTGTCCCTTATTAGCCGTCGCCTTCTCGATTAAAGACCTGATTAAACTCTGATGTCCCTTATGCACTCCGTCAAAATTACCCAGAGCCAAATATACCGGCTGTTGGCTGTTATGAAAGTTCTCTATCCCCATTATTGTTTGCATTTAAGGCTCCTTGTAATGTTATTTAAATACCTTGAGAGGCTGCACTATGGTCCCATTCTGGTCCTCCAAGCACCTGACAATGGAAACCAGCCGATCCTGTTGATCATAAGCTCTGACTATCCCCGCGGGTATAATTATATCAATGGTAATCCGATTGCCATTTAGTATCTTACCTAAATTCTCTGGGTTTAGCTTAATCTGACCGAGATGTCTGAGTGGGAAATCGATAGCCTGGACCAACCTCGCGAGATTGCTTGCATTCTGATTGATTTCCTCCAGGGAATAGGCATCTTCGATAACAAACTGGCCGGCTCGAATACGAGTTAAGCCTGAGAGGTACGCCCCGGT
The DNA here is from genome assembly GCA_964647245.1 of uncultured Syntrophomonas sp. Classification (GTDB taxonomy): domain Bacteria; phylum Bacillota; class Syntrophomonadia; order Syntrophomonadales; family Syntrophomonadaceae; genus PHAA01. The sequence goes on from CAZYJA010000011.1 coordinate 16,214, forward strand.
TCCAAGTTCAGCACCAATGTCGTGGCACAGGGTTCTAATATAGGTGCCTTTGGAACAGCCCACTTCCAGTTTTAGCAGCGGCCTGCCTTCGCTGCTATCCGCGGATAAACACTTTATATATTTTATCTCTATCTCCCGAGATTCCCGCTCCACCGTTATTCCCTGCCGAGCCAATTCGTACAGCCTTTCACCCTGATAGTGTACGGCTGAATACATCGGGGGGATTTGCTGAATATTACCTGTATATTTTTCCAGTATAGCCGGTAATTTATCCAGGTTAAAATCAATATCCGATTTATAAGTAATATTCCCCCAGGCATCCTGGGTGTCAGAAACACCTCCCAGGGTCATTGCAGCTAAGTATACTTTGTCAGTGTCACTGACGTATTCAATTAGTCGGGTAGCAAATCCTATCGCCACCGGCAATACTCCCAAGGCCATGGGATCAAGAGTTCCCAGATGGCCTAATTTGGTTTGGGGAAATACTTTTTTGAGCTTCTTGATCACCCCAAAGGAGGTCATGCCCGCGTCTTTGTTAACATTAATAAATCCGTCCATTTAGCCAACTACGCCTTCGGTAGTATTAATCACGTGCCTTTCAACCTCGGCCATACTTCCGAGTTGCTTGGCACCGGCTGCCCGGCGGTGACCGCCGCCACCGAAAATAGCCGCCAGGGCGGATACATCGAAGTCTCCTTTGGAACGAAAACCAATTTTAATCAGCCCTGGGCTGATTTCTCTAAAAAGCAGGCCTACCTGCACCCCTTTTACCATTAAGGTGTGGTTAATTATGCCTTCCGGACATAAATCTACCGCTCCTATGGCTTTAACATCTTCGTAATTCAATACCATCCAGGCTATTTTGCCGCTGGCGTTAAAGCGCATAGATTGCAAGGCCTGACATAACAGCTTCATTTCTGTCTGGCTCTTGGATTCAAATAAATTCAGCCTGATTAAATCAAGATTTACTCCTTTATCGAGCAGCTCGGCCGCGGTTCGAAAGGTTGAACTACTAGTGCTATTGTGCATATATCCGCCGGTATCCTGAACTACTCCTACATATAACGCGTTGGCTATAGCGGGAGTTATTTCGACCTCCAAATGCCGCAACAGTTCCCATACTAATTCGGCGGTTGAGGATGAATTCTCGTCCACATAATTCAGGTTGCCAAACTTGGTGTTGCTTTGGTGGTGATCAATATTAATGGTTAATTCCCTATTTTCCAACCTTTTGACCACCTGCTCACCAGTACGTTCTTCGTCGGAACAATCCAGAAATATGACATTTCTATCCGGCTCCCCCAGATCCTCGGGGCACAGAATGGCATTACTACCTTCCAGATAATTATAGATGGCTGGTATTGGATCCTGCAAAAGGATGTGGGCATTCTTGCCCAGAGCCATTAGTCCCAAATACAGTCCAATTAGTGAGCCTACACAATCTCCGTCGGGAATGGTATGTCCAACCAGCAAAAAGTCGTTTTTTAATTTTATTTCCCGGGCGATTTTATGCAAAGTCATCATCCTGTTTCTTCTCATTTTGGTTTTCTTTAAGCCCTTCCAATAAGGCCGAAATCCTGATTCCATGTTCTATGGATTTATCCAGCCTAAATTCCAACTCGGGAGCATGCCGGATCTGGATACCCTGGGCTAACCCGGACCTTATAAAACCCCGCGCCTTTTGCAAAGCCTGCATGGTTTCTGCTTGTTTTTCTTCATCACCCAGGATGCTAATATAGACCCGAGCGTGACTTATGTCCTGAGCTACGTCCACGCGGGTAACTGAAACTGACGAAAAATCAATACGGGGGTCTTTTATATCTTCCTGTATTATGGTCGAAAGAATTCTTTTTATCTCTACTGCCATTCTTTCCTGCCTGCGTTTACCCATTTTAACACCCCATTTAATGGACTGTGTGACCAGGGGACGGTTCTTGAGTCACAATTCTACAGTTCTTTCAGGGTGACAAGAGAACCGTCCCCTGGTCACCCCTAGGCTATAGTTCTATAGCTTTCTAGCAATCTCTTCCATGGTATAGGCTTCAATTATGTCGCCTTCTCTAATATCATTAAAGTCCTTGATGCCAATACCGCATTCATATCCCTCTACCACTTCTTTGGCATCATCTTTGAACCGACGCAAAGATGAAAGTTTTCCCTCATAAACTATAATCGAATCCCGTAATACCCTTATACCCGCATTTCTCTGGAGCTTCCCGTCAATTACATAAGAACCACCAATAGTTCCGGCGGTAGGGGTTTTAAAGGTTGCTCTAACCTCGGCCCGGCCCAGATACTTCTCGCGATATTCAGGATCCAGGAGCCCTTCCATGGCTTTCTTCACAGCATCAATAGCCTCATATATTACTCGATAAAGACGAACATCAATGCTCTCGTCCTCCGCGTATTTGCGGGCTTTCACATCAGGTCGAACGTTAAAACCGATTATAATCGCATTGGAGGCTGAAGCCAACATTACATCGGTTTCGGTAATTGCTCCTACGGCTGAATGAATAACATTCACTTTTACCTCACCGGTACTCAATCTCAGCAGCGATTGGGCCAGGGCTTCAATTGAACCCTGAACATCACCCTTTATTATCAGGTTCAGTTCCTTCATACCGGTCTGCATTTGCTTATAGAAATCGTCCAAAGAAATTTTGCTATTTCGCTTTTGATCTTCCAGCTTCTTCTCAGTCAACCTCAGACTAGCTATGGCCTTGGCTATCTTTTCATCACAAGCCTGAACTCTTTCCCCCACTTCAGGAACATCGGACCAACCAGTAATTTCTACCGGCATCGAAGGCAATGCCATTTCTACCTTACGTCCCCGATAATCAGTCATAGCCCTGACTTTACACCAGGTGAACCCACATATTATGGAGTCACCTACTTTTAAAGTACCCTTTTGCACCAGCAGGGTGGCCACTGCGCCACGGCCTTTGTCGAGTTCGCCTTCAATTACGACACCTTCGGCGGGTCGATCCGGGTTGGCCTTTATTTCATGCATTTCAGCCACTAATAGTACCCGCTCCAAAAGGTTATCGATACCCATACCCGTTTTAGCGGATACCGGTACAAACATGGTGTCTCCGCCCCATTCCTCGGCCACAATGCCATATTCGGTAAGCTGTTGCATTACCTTGTCGGGATTGACATCAGGTTTATCCATTTTATTCAGAGCTACTACAAAGGGAACTTTCGCAGCTTTGATGTGATTAATTGCTTCTATGGTCTGGGGCATAACTCCATCGTCAGCTGCTACCACCAGGATTACAATATCGGTAAGGTTAGCACCTCTGGCTCTCATAGCAGTGAAGGCTGCATGCCCCGGAGTATCTATGAAGGTTATCCGGTTATTATTTACGGTTACCTGATATGCTCCAATATGTTGGGTTATTCCCCCGGCTTCTCCCGATACCACATCAGCTTTACGGATTTTATCCAATAAGGAAGTCTTACCATGGTCTACATGGCCCATTACCGTAATTATGGGTGAACGGGTCACCAGGGTTTCTTCACTATCAACGATTTCCTCTAATATTTTCTGTATTTCGGTGACTTCGTGTTCAACTTCTACATCATAAAGACTAGCAATAACTTCGACGGTTTCAAAATCAATCTCTTGATTAATAGTCGCCATTATTCCTAGTTCCATTAGTTTTTTAACAATTTCGGCTGAACCTTTACCCAGCCTATCTGCCAGTTCCCTTACTTGCAGGGAATCACCTACCGTAATCATAGCTGGCGTTACTAAGATTACATCTTCTTTTTTCTTTTTATGTTTACCTTTCTTCTGGGGTCGGCTGTAATCTTTGGTAAACTGGGGTTTAGGGGGAACCGTTTTTTTGGTCGGTTTACCCTGCCCATTAGCAAACCCGGGCTTCTTATTAGGACCGAATCCGGGGTTAGGGTTCGGCGCTGCAGTTGACGGTCTACCGCCAGCTCCTGGTCGGGAAGCACCCTGCCGGTTATCCGGAACACCTGCCGGTCTTGGATTATTTCCCGGCCTGGAATTACCCGGCCTGAAATCAGAGCCACCCGTCGGCCTGGGACCAGCATTGGGTCTAGGAGCACCCGGTCTATTATCTGGACCATTGTTGGGTCTGGGACCAACTCCTGGTCTAGGATTATTCGGCCTCATATCTTGACTATTATTGGGTCTGGGGCCATTACCCGGTCTAGCAGCACCTGGTCGGTTATCTGAGGGATTGTTGGGTCTGGGACCGGTACCCGGTCGAAGACTGCTCGATCTATTATCGGAACTATTCATGGGTCTGGAATTAGAACTTGGTCTGGGACCAGTTCCTGGTCTAATATCACTTGACCTATTTTCCACACCTGGTGTTGGTCTGGATTGATTATTTCTAGCCTCATTACGGCTCTCAAACTCGGGTGGTTCTATAGTCGAACTGCCATATCCTGGTCTGGCCTCACTCTGCCTGCTTTCTGAAGGTCTCGCTGGTCTGGGCTGATTGGGTTTAGGCTCATTGCGCCTTTCAAACTCCGGTGGCTGTATTGTTGGACTACCCGATGGTATAGATTGCGAACCTGCTCTGGCCCCGGACCTTTCCGAATCTCTTCCCACCGGTAAACTGGATGGATTATTCCCGGATCTGGGTTGAACCGCTTTATTAACCCCCATATTTTGCTGCGCTCTGGGAGAGCTGGTGGCAGAGCCCTTCCGGGGTTCAGCATCTGAGCGCTCATTGCTCATTCGGGAAGGAGATACATTTTTTTCACCCAGCCGTTTTCTAACCCAGGAGGCCTGGGATTCTTCCATAGTACTCATATGATTTTTTAGATCCAACCCTAGATTTTGTAGGGTATCAACCATCTCTTTACTGGGTATTCCTAGTTCTTTCGCCAGTTCATGCACTCTTATTTTGGCCATTCAACCACCCCCATAGTTTTTGCCTCTTTTGCAGCTGCCTCTACTGCTGTGACAATAGCACCAGCCATACCCTTATCGTTTATGGTTATGGCTACTCGATAAGCTTTGCCGATACTAGCGCCTATTTCATATTTGTCACCTAAGACCAGCCAGGGAATTTGCTGTTTGGCACAAATCTTAATTAATAACTCCCTGGTATTTTCAGCTATATCTTTACTCATAAGCAAAATACAAGCCCTACGCCTCATTAAGCTGGTTCTTGCCGCCATAGCACCTGAAGATGTCTTTCCGGCTCGTTGGGCTATGCCTATGAGGTTATATATTTTCCTCAAGTTACCACTCACCTTTTTATGGGCTATCCTTGGTGTCCAACTGTCCTTTAATGTGATCAAGGATATCAGTATCTATCTCATGCTGGAGAGCTTTTTGCAATCTTTTACCCTTCACGGCCAGGCTAAAACATTCCCGGTCAGGACAAAGGTATGCTCCCCTGCCCGACTTTTTACCGGTTGAGTCGATCTCAACCAA
>CAZYJA010000012.1:0-13939 GCA_964647245.1 uncultured Syntrophomonas sp.
TTAGATCTACTACGTTCTTATTGGGGATTCCCATCCGGGCTCCCCATCTCATATCCGGCAATCCAAAGGGGATGTTGGACATGCTTTCCATTCCGCCGCCCATGGCAATATCCATGAATCCACCGGCGATCATATGATAGGCCATTCCACAAGTGATGATCCCGGATGAACACACTTTATTCACAGTAACAGATGGCACTTCCACCGGCAGACCAGCTTTTAAACCGGCTTGCCTGCCCGGCACCTGGCCACACCCAGCCTGAACTACCTGACCGTAATACAGATACTCCACCTTATCAGGTGTGATTCCGGCCCGGTTGATGGCTTCTTTTATAGCTATTGCGCCCAATTCTACTGCCTTTAATGATTTCAATCCTCCGCCAAATTTACCAAACGGGGTTCTGGCTGCTCCCACTATTACAACTTCTCTCATGAAATATTCCTCCTCCTATTTTTCTTTACAGATCAGATCTAATTTAGTTCTCAATATCACTCCCCATCTCACCCCGGCACAAGAATACCCCGGCAGAATTATCATCTACCGGGGCTCTAGGCTCTCAGTTCAGATCTTTTCACTTATATAGCTACCAGGTTGGTTGCTCTCTTCCATCCATCCCCTTGTCCAATAAAATAAGCCCCGCCTTAGTTTGTTAAACTGGCGGAGCTCAATGGCTCTCATTGCAGTCTTTTTCAGTGTATAGGATTTCTAATCCTTGGAATTAGTTCACCTGGATAGACTTACCGGATTAATTACCGTCTCAATAGCACAAGCTATTTTATCCTGTAACAGGTTCCTTGCCCCGCAACGGGGACATTTAATTTCCAACTGCTTGCAATCGCGATATTTACCTAGTAATTTGTTGCACTTGTAACACCTTAAATCCTGCAATATAATTCTCACTCCTTTGCGGACTTCAAACGACTAATCCGAGCCATGATTTACAACGTATTCGGACCGCTTCTTTATATAAAACATATATGCTTATTCCTAATGCTCCCTAATAATTTGCTATTCACCCCCTTCGATAAAAAAGACCGACAGAATATTATCTGTCGGAGCTCCAGGGCCCTCATTAAAGTTTTGTTTATTCTTGGATAGTTATTGCATCGATTTGATATAATATCGATGAGATAATAACTTGGGTTGTTTATATTTAACATCATAGAATTCATATTTACCTATCTATACACGCAATATCTATGCCAATATGACTTAACCCGGAGCAAATTCACTTATAGCTCACTTATCAGCCCAAAAAAAGCGAGTGACTTATGACACTCTTTTCACAACCGTTCCAATTTTGCACCAAATAAGTTGGGGCATATTTTTATCGGTAATCGCATTATGTTGCTAATTATCTGACTTAGGTTTATGACTACTTATTGAGAGTCCAGTTATTAATAGTATCCCCTGTTAATATGTGTAAAATTTTGCTTGTTTATGAAACTAATTCTGGGCGGATATTAGGGCTTATTCTCATGAAAAACCACTGTAAAACTCTGTTCCATTATTGCACCGCTTTGTTCCATTCGCGGAACAAAGCTATTTATCCCGATATAGTTAGCTTTATCGTGCTTTCGATTGATTAATACCATATTTGGCCGCCTTTCTTACCACAGTGGAAGCAGCCACCTCAAGTTCTTTGGCTATCTGCCGGGTAGTATGACATTTCGCATAAGCCTTCTCCAAGATTTGTTTCTCTAAACTCTCCACTGCATATTGTAAGGGAATGATACCCGAAACAAATACTTCAGGAAATCCTTCTAGTATACCTTCCCCCATATGCGGCGGCAGATCGTCCCTACTCAGTACATCCTGGGGAGTAATGACCAGTAATCTCTCAATTAGGTTTTCAAGTTCTCGGACATTACCAGGCCAGCTGTAACCCATAAATATCTCCACCATTTCAGGAGAAATGGTTTTGTGGAGCTTATGCTTGCGATTGTACATTTGCATAAAATGTAAAACTAGTGCTGGAATATCTTCTTTTCGCTCCCGAAGGGGAGGAATTTGTACTGGCACCACATTCAAGCGATAATAAAGATCCTCCCGCAGCATTTTTTTCTCAACCAATTCCCACAGGTTACGATTGGTTCCGGTTACAATTCGAACGTCAATAGGCAGCGACTTTACTCCACCCACCCGAACTATTTCTCGGTTCTGCAAAACGCGCAGCAGTTTTACCTGCAGGTTATAGGGCATATCCCCGATTTCATCCAGAAATATCGTTCCGCCATTGGCCAATTGAAAATAACCCGCTTTGCCTTCTTTTTTAGCGCCCGTAAAGGCCCCGTAATCATAACCAAATAGTTCAGATTCCAAAAGGTTTTCAGGTATAGCACCGCAGTTGACCTTAATAAAAGGCCCATTGCTGCGTTGGCTGTTTCTGTGAATGGTTTCCGCAATGAGTTCTTTTCCAGTCCCTGATTCACCGGTCACCAAAATAGTAGAATCGAACTGAGCCAGGCGCATAACTGTGTCTAAAAGGCTCTTCATTTTGGCTGAATTAACTATCATCTTGTTCGAACCGGTATATTGCATCCGCAGGTTGCGTAATTGGCTTTCGTAGTGCTGGCTTAGCCCTTGAACCTCTTCTAATTTCTGTTTAAGTTTGTTAAGCTCCGTGATATCCCGCACATTGCAGACCACCCGGAATATATTGCCGGCCTCGTCAAATACCGGGTTGCCGGTAACCAGGGTGGTCTTGCCATTAACCTCCTGAATTATAGTAACCGCTTTGCGTTTATTTAAAACCAGAGCCGACACCGATTCAGATACTATACCCTCAGCCTCTATATCTACTACGAGTCTCCCCAGGAACTTATTGGCACTTATGCCGTTTATCCGCTCAAAGGCTTTATTCAAGCGCAAGGTGAGTCCATCCCCATCAGTTATATATAAGCCGTCAAAAGACGAATCAATAATTGCATCCAATTCCTTATTTAGTTCTTTGAAATGCTCCAATTCACTGGATACTTTTTCTATTTCGGAAATGTCTTGTAAAACCGCTACTGCGCCAATAATCTTGCCATCTTTTTTTATGGGTGAACGGTTAGATATAAAGAAACGGTTATTTAGTTTGACTTTCTGTAAGGGTTCAATTCTTCCCGTCTCAATTATGTCCATAAGCCCACTGTTGGGCAATACTTCTAATATGTCTTTGCCGATAACGTCATCTGCCCTCCTACAGAGCAACTTTTCCGCCGATGAATTCCAGACCTTGATCACACCTTTTTCATCGACTGATATAATCATGTTATGGGTCGAGTTAATGATAGTGTCATATTCAATGGAAATATTGTGGTATGAATCAAAAAAAGCTTTGGCTATATCGCCACGAGTAATCATTCCCACTGGTCTACCATCCTGATCCACTACCGGCAGTCGGGGTATGGTGGCATTGACTACCTCGCCGAACTCATCATTAGGGTGTCCGGTATAAACCCGACGCGTCATAAATTTTTCTATCGGGGTTAACATGTCTATACCCTGGCAAACCATGCGGTATATATGACTCTTGGTAAACAGGCCTATTACGTTACCATCTTCATCAACTACTGGGGCCCCGTCCATCTGATGATCTAAAAATAATTGGGTTACCTCTTTACCCGATTGGCAAGGTCGCAATGTAATTGGATTAGGAGTCATAATTTCGTAGAGCTTCAAATTTATACCACCTCCCTGTCCTCAATGTAGCATATATAGCTTTCAAATGCATGCTTATTTAGGGAGCCCAACCATGATAATTTTTATCTATATATGAAATCCCCACTATAGGTTAATTAATTGGACCCCACAAATGATTAAAACCCACCGGCTAGTCCGGTAGGTTCGTTAGTAATGCTGAATTGGCGGAACCTGGCTTAATTATTTTGATTTCAGTTAGATGATAGATTAACGGTTATAATGTATCATACCTGATTAAATGATAGTATAAATTACCACCGCAATTTCCATAATATATATTTGACATTGACCTTACGTAAGGGTCTATAGTTAAGTCTAGCAGGAGGCAAAAACATGGAATACACAGTGAAAATGCTAGGTCAGATGGCAGGAATCAGCACCAGAACTTTAAGATATTATGACCAGATCGGTATTCTTAAACCGGCTCGCATTAACTCGTCAGGATACCGGATATACGGCCAGGCTGAGGTTGATCGCCTGCAGCAGATTCTTTTTTATCGCGAATTGGGGGTGAACCTGGAAAGCATCAAAGACATTGTTACTGCACCTGATTTTGATGGAACCCAAGCACTGCGGGAGCACCGTGCCAAGCTTCTTGAAAAACGATCGCAATTGGATGTATTGATTAAAAATGTTGAGAATACAATTGCAACTGCAGAAGGGGGATTTATAATGAGCAACCAGGAAAAGTTTAACGGGTTTAAGAAAAAGTTGATTGAGGACAATGAGAAGCAATATGGCAAGGAGATCCGAGATAAATACGGGGATGAGGCTATAAATAAATCTAATCAAAAAGTCCAGGACATGACCGAAGCGCAATATAATGAAATTACCCAGCTTAATAACACCCTGATGGAAACTCTCCAGGCGGCGTTTCAAACCGGTGATCCCGCTGGTGAATTGGCCCAAAAAGCGGCTGATTTACACCGCCAATGGTTATGTTTTTATTGGCATGACTACAGCCCGGCAGCCCATCAAGGTGTGGCCCAAATGTATGTGGATGATGAAAGGTTTACCGCTTACTATGATGCGAAACAGCCGGGAACTGCCGCCTTCTTAAGAGACGCAATCATGATATATGCCAAGCCATAAAATTATCCCTTAGAAATTAAACCAGTTCAATAAATCACCTCCTATGGGGGTGATTTATTTTGGCTTAACTCGCTATTATGCTAGGGACTAATCCTGAACTTTTGAATCCGATTGCATATACTCGTCGTAACTATACCCGGCAATATCAAATCCAGTATTAAAGGCCCGGCTCGGTCTGATGACATCTTCCTCCGCCGGACGCTCGAAATGTTCGGCTTGGCTGCGGGCACAAGCAGCACATAAAGTTGTGTTCACTACCCGCTCTAACCGGGCTGGCTCAATCTCCTGGTGGCAGAATTCGCAGATACCATAGGAGCCATTCTCATAATGAGCAAAAGCATCATTTACCTTATCCAGTTCAAATTCAAGCATTTCCAATAAACCCGCTTCCTTCTCCCGTTCAAAAGTATCACTGCCCAGGTCGCCCGGATGCTGGTCGTAGGAAGATAGCTCGTCGGTAGCTTCAGACAATGGCGTCTGTAAGATATCGCGCTTACGGCTAATTTGTTTTTCGATTTCTTCGCGGCGAGATAATAATGCCTGGTAATAATCATGCTGATTCATAGGTGTAACCTCCACTCCGATTTCCTAGCGAGTCATGCTTTAATTTGACATCGGGCCGGATTTAAACCGACCCCAACGTTCCATGATTTCTTCTATAAAGATTGCATAGCAGTAGTGCAGTGATTGATAGTGTCGTTAAGGGAATTGTAGGCTAGATCCAACTCAGTAACCGACTTTTTGCTAAGTCCGCTTTTGGGAAAGTTCTCAATATCCCTTTTGGCACTATTTACGTGACTAATGATTGACTGTACATATGTCCGCTGATCCATTATAATACTCACCTCCTTCGCCTAAATCTAGTATGTCCCTCGCATTTGACCATATACCTTTATAAGTAAATCTCAATATTTCCTTTTCTTCATAAACAATTTGCTTTGGACCGGTTATGATTAAAATAATAATTTTATTGGGATAGTTTTGGTATAACCAAGGCAAATTAACTAGAGAGGAGTTTATTGCCGTTTTTGGGCCTAATATGATTTTTAGCATATTGAAAGGAATGATAGGTATGTTATTTGCTTTTAAACCATTTGCAGGCGGCTATGACATCCCCATGCGGGTAGTAGGCGCTAATATTCCCTATGAATGGCTGATCTACATTATAATGCTTATTCCATTGAGTTTATTTTTCTATGGGGCTTATCAGCGGATCCGGGTTTGGCAGCTAGCCAAGGGGGAGATTCACCGAAATGACCAGGTGGAAAAACGTGCTCTTTCATGGTTTGTTAACACCTTCGGTCAACTTCAGGTAGTAAGGAAACCTCTCGCTGGTTGGATGCATTTCTTACTGTTCTGGGCATTTGTTTTTCTCCTTATCGCTACGGCGTTTTTTGCCATGTGGGATAAGATCGGTTTTCCGCCCATGACCGGTTGGTTATACTATCTAATTTCCTGGTTGGCTGATGTTACTGGTTTTTTTGCCATACTGGGCATTGTGATTTTAGCCTGGATACGCTACATCCGCAAGCCGGACCGTTTAAACGACCATAAACCCCTGGATGGCTGGGTCTTAATGCTAATATTTTTAATCCTGGTAGGCGGATATATAATCGAAGCACTCCGCCTGGCAGCCCAGATTCAGCTCTCTACCACTTTGCAGCAAATTGCCTACGAGAAAGCCGCTTCCCCAGTGGGGTGGGCTTTAGCTGATCTTTTCCAAGGAATGTCCTTGGCTAGCATTGAGGTCTGGCACCGTATTAACTGGTGGTTACATATGGCCCTGGCTTTTCTATTTATAGCCATGGTACCTTCCACCAAGCTTTGGCATATCTTTACCGGTATGATTGGCTATTTCAGCCGTGATTTTAAACCCAGCGCGAATCGCATGATTGAAAATATTGAAGAAGCTGAATCTTTTGGCGTAGAAAAAATTGAAGAGTTTACCTGGAAAGACCTGCTCGACCTGGATGCTTGCATCCGCTGCGGCAGATGCCAGGAAAACTGCCCCGCCTATTATACCGGCAAAAAGCTGAATCCTAAGATAACGGTGATACAGGCCATGAAAAAGCACCTCGATCATAAAGCCCCCGCACTTATGGGCAAAGGCCCGGTTAATGAAGAGTTGGCTATGACTTCCAATGCCGAGGCGGATGCAGTAAATCCCCTTGACGCCAGTTTACTATATGATGTAGTGACACCTGAAGTTCTGTGGGCCTGTACCAATTGCCGGGCGTGTATGGAACATTGCCCAATGTTCATTGAGCATCTCAATAAGATAACTGACATGCGCCGCAATTTGGTAATGTGGCAGGGCGATATGCCGGCCGAAGCTCAGAATGCTTTTACCAATATGGAAAGAAACTATAACCCCTGGGGGGTCGGCTGGGCATCCCGAGCTGAATGGATGCAGGAAAGAGGGGTCAGGGATAGGATTAATCTGTTGGCCGAAGATGGCCGAGATTTCGAATATCTGCTCTATGCCGGCTGCGCGGTAGCCTTTGATGACCGTTACAAACGGGTGGGGGAAGCCCTGGTCAGACTCTTAGATCATGCCGGAGTCAGCTTTGCCTGCCTGGGAACCGAGGAATGGTGTTGTGGGGATTCAGCTCGCCGGCTGGGCAACGAATATCTGTACCAAACGCTCGCCAGCCATAATATAGAAGTGTTTAAACAGTATGGGGTGAAAAAGATAATATGTATCTGCCCTCATGGATATAATACTCTGAAAAATGAGTATCCGCAGATGGATGGTAATTTCCAGGTGTACCATTCCACTGATTTTTTGGCCAAATTAATCGCCCAGGGAAAGATTAAACCTCAAGCCACTGCAGGCATTAACATGAGCTACCATGACTCCTGTTTCTTAGGCCGACATAACGGAATTTATGAAGAACCCCGCACTATCCTGCGGGCAACTGGAGCCAAGGTTATTGATATAGATAAATCCAAACGATTTGGTTTTTGCTGCGGGGCCGGCGGAGGCCGGATGTGGTTAGAAGAAGAAGCCGTAGAAGGGTTCAAGAGGATTAACGATTCGCGTACCGATCAGTTACTGCAGCCTGATCCAGAGACTATTGCGGTCAACTGCCCGTTCTGCCTGACTATGATTGCTGATGGGGTAAAAGAGGCCGGTCGGGAAGAGCAGGTTAAAGTGCAGGATATATGTGAGATATTATGGCAGAGCATTAAATAGCCGATCGGGACAAATAAAACAATCGAACCGATTTATGTTGGCAAGTTTTGTTTCAACAGCTATATAAAGAAGGCTAACCTGAACCATTATCAGGTTAGCCTCCTTTTAGTTATTTCTAACCCCTGTTTTAGTTTATTTAAACTCGTAAGCCAGGATGTTATTAGGATCAACTCTCTTAATTGCAGCTAGTTCTTCCGCCGTCGGAGGATCCATAACTGGAACTGAGCTTTGATCAATGGCCCATCCAGTGTTTTCTTTTACTTCATCCAGGGTGGTATAAGGGAATATGCAATCTAGTTGGAGAAGTTTCTCCCCTTTGGGTTTCCGGAAAATACACAGGGGCGTAATTACGGTAAAATCTTTGGCCTGATCCGGCTTAGTGGTAGCAAAATCCACATGTTCTACAAAGGTCCGCTTGTCATGCTGGGGTTTCCAAATAGTTGTCTTCGGTGTAACTGGGGTTAGGGTTGCACTGCCAGCTCCGCCGGGCCCTCTTAGTTTGGGATGTTCATAGTCCCCCCCCAGATATGACATAGCGATTCTTCCTTCTTGATCCATCTGCAGACAGGACAAGAATGCGATGTCACCTTTGCCAGAGGAGTACAGGTCAAATATTTCATCCAGGCCAAAGGTCGCCACCGAACCGGTATAAGTGTTTTCGGTAAGCGTAGAAGCTACATAGGGAGCCCGGGTCCAATCATGATCTACCCCGTCGCTCAGAGTTAGATAAGTAAACTCTTTACCCAATGCCTTGGCTGCCTTCATAGCTACCATGGGAGTAGATGAGGCAAGACCATGGAATACGATGTCTCCATCTTCAATTTCTCTAATTATAGCTACTGCCATCATTTCGGCTTTACCATATTCCATTTTTATAGCCTCCCTTCCAGCATCATATCCGCGAATTTGGTTACCTCGTCAGCTTTTACGGCCTTCTGGTAAGCTTTATGATTATCCCATTCTACCCCCTGGTATTCTGGATAGCATATGCCAGGCTTGGCGCCGCCAGGCAGAACCACAACTGCTTCCACGAGGAAATGGGGAATGGCAGTCAGCTTCGGTTCTTCCTGCATCCGGTAGGATCCGACTATGCGCTCAGTAGTTATTATAACTTTCTTAGCTGCTCTAGCCATTAAAGCATCCTGATAGCTAGGGCCAAGGATACGGCAGTTGCCATAAATATCAGCTTCTTGAACATGCAGTATGGCGTAATCAGGTACTAATGCTTTTACACAAACCGCTTCAGTACCATCGAAGGGGCTTTTCATAACCGAATAAAATTCGGGGCGAATAGCTACTAAGTCACTTCCCCACATTCCACCCACTGGCATAAAGGGAATTCCATATGCTCCCGCACGGAGAGCGTGAATCATAGCAGTTCAGGAACCCTCGACAGCTCTGACCTTTCCACTCTCCATACCTTTGCGCATTCCGGGTGAAAGACCAGCTTCATTTTCCAAACCTGAAAAACCGAAGTAAGATGTGTCGGCTTGCTGGCTGGCTAACAGAATATCGGTTGCCAGTCCAGGCGCCGCCCCACAAAGCTTCAGGTTTTTGACTGGCTTCTTAGTTAAAGCCAGCGTAAATAAACTTGGCGTCCGGTGCATAGCATTACCGCCAATTGCCAGCAGCATACCATCTTTAATGAGATCGGCCGCCTTTGACAGAGACATTATTTTATCTCGCATATCAGTATCCTCCTTTTTATTTTAAATTTTTTTCCTCATAATTTGTTAGCAACCTAACTATTATGCTTCTTTCTCTTTTTGAGTAGCAAAGAATGCCAAAGCTAAAATCAAGGTCACAAAACACAACATAAATGCCGACTTAAACCCTGAAGTGGCAATAACCTTATCAACAACCGGAGCTCTACCAATAATTCCAGCCATAACCTGCTGGTAAATAGCTCCGCCACCAAAAACAAAAACGTTCAGAAAACCGGTTGCAGTTCCTGCCATTCTTAGATCAATGTTTTCTTTGAGGTTGGCGTACATAATAACAAAGAATCCACCAAAGAAACCATAGACAAAGAGTAGGAGTTTTATAAAACCCAGTGACATGGAATCAATCATAAATACCAGCGGAATCCAGGTCAGGATGTTTAAAGTAACCCCTATCATAACAACTTTTTTCTTGGACTTAATCAGCTTGTCGGCCACAATACCTGCAATAGGACATCCGAATATCATCCCTACTGCAATCAGCATTAATATATTTCCGGCCTGAGCCTTAGTTAAATGATAAACATTCATCAGGTAAGGGCCGGCCCACAGACCTTGAAAACCCATTATTGTTCCATACAATACAAAGAACATTACGGCTATAGTCCAGAAATTATATTTCCCCACCAGTATTCCAAGGCTTTCAACGATGCCTATAGGTGTGGTGCTGGCAGGAGGTATTCCCTGGATATCCGCAATAGTCGCTCCACCTACGTCAGTCGGCTTGTTGCGGACAAACATATATAAGAGTACCGCCACGCCCAGGGAAACAAAGCCTACCGAGGTCATCGAGCTTCTCCAGCCAATAGCTGCCATTAAGGCTACCAGAGGAGCAGCTGAAGCTAATGAACCGGCATTTCCTACAGCCAGCAGTATTCCGGAATAGGTGGCAAATTCATCCTTTTTAAACCAGTCAGCCAGAATGCGCATGGCTGGAACATATACAAACCCGACACCCAGTCCGACTAGGAACCTAGCTATTAGAGCAGTATTAAAAGTATTTGCCATGCCAAAAAGGATGGCGCCCAGACCTGCTACCAATATAAATAGAGACATGGTATTGCGGGCTCCCCATTTATCAGCCAGGATCCCTGCCGGTAACTGCCCCAGGGCATAGGCATAAAAATACATCGAACCAAAGAGCCCAATAGCTGTTGGAGCTATTCCAAAGGCTGTTGTCAAATCCGGAGCCATTACTGCCGTTGAGGTGCGGTGGAAATAAACCAGGAAATATGCGAGGGCAACTACTGCATATACTGCATAACGGTACGACAAAGTCTTTTGGATCATGGCCTGTGTTATTTCTTTGGCTTGTGCCATAAAGAAAATCCCTCCTATTTAATAGTTTGTTTCATCTATGGACAGGCAACCTAGAGAGGCGACCCATAGCACCTCCCTGTGGTTAGCCAACAGACCCCAACCCCGTTTCCTAGTTGTCATTTTGCAATGTCAATGCCACCAGGCTCCAAGTCTATTACCTCCTGCCCGCTACTGTATAAACTACTTTTTACGCAGTGATCCAGTTACGTCTATTTCTCTCAAGTTGGCTAATTCTAGCTCGGTGGGTTCCTGTACAGTCTTAACATTAGGAGATATTTTCAATTCCCAACCGGTATTGGCTTTTATTTCTTCTATGCTGGAGAAAGAAAAATAAGCATCCAAGTAAAACTCTTTGGTTACCGGGTCCGGTCTCAAAATACCCAGGGTGGTAATAATAGCCGAAGGACCGCCTCCCACGAAATTGTACTTATCCCGGTCATTGCCGCCATTTAGGTAACCTGGCGACGAAATGTAATCAACCTTTTCCGCAAATCTTTTTTTATCATGGTTAGCCATGATAACATATTTCTTGGCCCCTACTGCAATTTCATTAGCTCCCCCGCTGCCATTCAGACGTACTCTGGGGAGAACATATTTACCGGCTGACCAGGGTGTTTCACCTTCCCAGATTCCCGTAGTATTAACATTACCAAACTTGTCTATCTGAGCTGCACCGATTACTGCATTATCAACTCTACCGGAAGCAACCAGGCATCCTAAAGCGTCAATAGCATTGGTGAAACTGGTCGCATTAGCTGATATTCGATTATCCTCAATACCCCAGGGAAGCCCTCCCACCGGGGTGGAACCAAATACGCCGCCTTCAGTGAAAGCTATCAGATTGGGGGCATGATTTTTCTGCGCCCAAAAACCGGCCAACATGCTGAGTCCCACTCCAAATATGGCCAGCTCACCGTCTGCAAATTCTCGGCCAGTTGCTATTGCCATCATTTCTTGTCTTGTGTAATCCATCTTATTTACCCCCTTCCATCAGCTGTTTGATTTCGGCATCTGATTTGATCCACTTACGATAGGGATCCATCAAATGGGTGGTGGGGTTGGTACATAACTGTTGAACTTTTTCTCTCCCAATAACATCAAGATATTCGTCAACGGTGGTATAACTATCAATATACTTTTTGCGATATTCTGCATAGCCTTCATCAGTCTTCATGGCTGCATTAAGGGCAAACATTTCTTTCTCATCGGAATCATAAACACCGGTAGAGCAAGCCGGCCAGGCTCCCATAGGCCAATAAACTACAGCATCAACCACGACGTCAGGAATTCTAACCAGGTTGGGATATTGGCGCATACAGTCAGTATCCACAATGAAGTCCGCCTGGAGCACAACCTTTTTAGCTGCCCGGGATAGTTCATAACGACTCCATTCAGTTCCCAACATTATGGCATTACCGTATATATCAGCCATAGTAACGTGAATTGCTGCCAGGTCGGGTTTAAGTACGGTAAATACGCCAACCTCTTTCCCGGAAAACGGGTCTTTGATCTTAGGGATTTTGGTAGTACAAGGATACTCGTCCGGTCTCTCCGCACAGCACCACTCTTCATCTGAGCCAACATTGATAGTAGCGGGAACAAACGGCCAGTTAAGAGCCCCGCCTAATAATCTGAGCGGTATTGAACCATTGGAATAGTCTTCTACAATAGTCTTACCTGTTTCACAGGCTCTCTTTAATCCATTGGCAAACCCATATACTTCTAAACCAGCAAATCCTACTTCTATTTTTCTAATCGCACCAGCAGCTGCCATAAGGTTAGTTTGCTGGGTGTTACAGTTAGATATTAGGTCAAGGTTCTTTCTGCCTTGCTTTATCATTTCTCTGCCAAAAGCTATGGAATCAGTTCCTACTGGCAGGGCTCCACCATGTGCATATTGCATGCCATCCCAGGTATATTTAGCAACCGCTTCTTGCATAGATACAAGCTTGTTACGCAACTAAATTCCTCCTTGCTTTTTTATTACTAAACCTTCCATAATCGGCCATTGCCGAATTCTAATATTGGAGCTAGAATGAATTGTAATTTATTTATTTTAGTTTTGACTGTTTGTTCTCAGCAGACAGTCCTCTTTTTTCACCCCCTTTAGGTCTAGTCCAGACGGGCCCCTGGCCCACCCAAAACGGTATACATTTTAACCACCAGTTATATTAACCATCCCCAGGACGGACGGTTCATATCGATAACTAAACCAGCCCTTTGCTGTTAAGTAAGCCAAATGGGCTGGTTAACAAGCGTTTAAGGCCCAATTTATTAACCGGAATACCAAAAGCCAAGCCCATCAACTGGGTGTAATATATTATAGGCAAGTTGTACTTTATTCCACGTTCCTGTTCTATGGCTATCTGTCTGGTATCCAAATTGGCCTGGCACATCGGACACGCTGCCACTACTGCGTCGGCACCTGCCTGCCGGGCTGCTTCGAGAACCTGTCCTCCCAGATCTACGACAATATCAGTCTCAGATGCCGCGAATCCTCCGCCACAACATTCGGCTTTATGAGACCATTTAACTGGCTCTGCACCCAAGGCTTCCAAAACATGGTCCAAGGCCATTGGTTGTTCCGAATCGTCAAACTGGGTAATAGACCGAGGACGGGTTAGCAGGCAACCTGAATAACATGCCACCCTCATCCCCCGCAGCGGTTTTATAACCTGTGCCTTTATGGCCCCTAGACCAATATCTTCAATAATTACTTGTAAAATATGAGCAACCTCTACTTCCCGGGCCCCAGCCAGGGGAACCCCGGTCAACTCTTCTATCTCGGCCACCATGGAATCATGCTTCAATTCGTTGGCGGCTGTTTTCAGACGGCTGTAACAGCCAGCACAGGGAGTGGCCACTTGCTTAAGTTCCATATCATCCACCAGGCTCAGGTTACGCCCACTTAGGCCAACCGAC
>CAZYJA010000012.1:13949-20806 GCA_964647245.1 uncultured Syntrophomonas sp.
CTTATGATCCAAGCTATGCGCGGCAGTAGCCCCACAGCAATTCCAATCCGGAACTTCATGCAAATTAATTCCTAATCGCTGACAGACTAATTTAGTTGATATATCATATTCTTTGGCCATGGAGTGCAAAGAACATCCAGGATAATATGCGATGTCCATTATCATCATCCCTTCTTGCTTACTGAGCTTTTTTTAAACATCCGCCGTACCTGGTCGATCTTTTTAACTCTCGGAGCCAAGGGATTTAACTTACCCTTGAAAAACATCCTGCCACCCATAAGGGCATCCTTCGTATATTGTCCACTGCGAAGATTAAAGTTTAGCATCAGCGGAGTTTCAGCTACCCGACCAGTCTTTCGAATCGAATCCAACATCAGCTCATGAAATAATTCCACGTTGGTGCGGTGTGCTTTCACACCTTTTTTATAAGCTTTCTCCCGCAAGTAATCCATTATGCGCGGAATATTTATACTCGACGGACAGCGGTCTACGCATAGTTGGCATGAAACGCAAGTCCACAGCGCATCCATTTTTAATAAGGTATCTTCTCTCCCTAGTTTTACCAGTTGCACAATTTTCCTGGGAGTGTAATCAAATATATGGGCATTGGAGCACCCACCAGTGCACTTACCACATTCCATACACAGCTCCACATCAGTATTGCAAGCTTCTTTAATCTCCTCCTGAAGTGAGCTGTCGGTATCATTGAGCCGCATTGGCCTATAAATATCAGCAGTCATTTATTTCCCCCCTAACCCTGATTGAACAGAGCAACTACCTCTGAAGCTGCTGCCGCACCTTGGTATTGGGCACCCAGGGTTTCGACCGCAAAACCACATGCGCCAGCAAAAAATACTCTATCCCCTGCTTTAGATGGATTAAAGTTCTCGTGCTCAATAAAACCATACTCGTCAGTATTGGCTCCAAATAATTCCGCCAATTGCTTAGTGGCCGGACGAGGTACAATAGCAGCTGCGAGTACCACCATATCTACCGCAACCTCAATAGGTACACCCATCAATGTGTCTTCTGCCCTTACCAGTAGTTTGCCGTTCTCAGTCACTACTTTAGATGGACGCCCCCTCACATATCTGACATGTTTAGTCTCAATAACTGAGCGAACGAACTCTTCATAGTCTTTCCCCGCTGCCCGATAATCCATGTAAAATACATATGATTTTGCAGTCGGGAACATATCCTTTACCACCCCTGCCTGTTTGGCAGTGTACATGCAACATATCTTAGAACAGTATGGATTGCCTTTGGAACGGTCCCTGGAACCTACACATTTGAAAAAGGCAACTGACTGCGGTGGCTGGGGAACTCCTTCATCGGTACCCCACTCCTTCAACTTGGCCTCAAATTCCAATGAATTCATAACATTAGGGTATATTCCATAACCATATTCCCCATAAACCGAGGCATCGAACATTTCAAAACCAGTAGCTAGTACCACTGCATCGACTATTATCTGTTTTCCATCGCCCTCTTCAGCCTGTAAATCGACCATGAACTTATCACCATCGCGGTGGGCATTTTTCACCGTCATGCCGGTCAGCACACTTATTTGGTTAGTCTTTTCTATCTGTTGGACTTTATTATTTAATAAATCCTGAGGATTCTCCCAGCGTGGAAAGCTGCTGTATAATTGCCCCAGAACTCCTCCTAAAACAGCTTCCTTTTCTACTAAAAAGACTTTATAACCAGCCTGGCCAATCTTCAGAGCAGCCTCCATACCAGCCAGTCCTCCCCCAACTACCAGTGCGGATTTCACTTTATCATTCATGTTCTATTCTCCCCTCTCAAATCCCAGTTGGTTTAATACCCCATCCAGAGCGACGGTATTTGCTTCAAACCCCAATTTTTTCAATGGGACACCCAATGCCAGACCTATTAGCTGACCAAGATCTATCACTGGTATATTAAATTCTTCCTCATAGCGCTTGGTTAAATTCGGCTGTTCACGATCCAGAGCCGTATTACAACCTGGGCAGGTAGTGGTCATCAGTTCCACCCCTTCCTCTTTAGCGCTCATGAATTTCTTATAGAGGTGAGGTTGTACGGTTTCTTCCTTGTGGGTAAAGCCCCTCCCTACTGAATATCCACAACAAAGTTGTCGGTTTTTAAAGAAAACCGGGGTTGCACCCAGTGCTTCAATTATTTCTTCGTGAAATGTTGGATATCCGCCATCATCCAAAATTTGATATTGCTGGGCTAGATAGTGACAACCATAGTGCACCCCGACTTTAAGACCAGTAAGGGGATGAACCACCTTGGCTGCAATCTCATCCTTAAGCCGATACCAAAGTTCCTGAACATGATGAATTTCGGTTTTGCCTTCGTACTTATATCCCTGCTTGGCAATTACATCATTGGCCATCTGCATATAGGCGGGATTGTGTTTCATTATATGAGCCAGCTCTCTATTGTAGCCATAACAGCCATTACAGAACATATAGGTATCCAGGTTTTGCTTCTCAACTATAGCCAGGTTACGAGCCGTGACGGCTAGCGATAATTCCGGCTTATATACCGAACAGGTTAAAAGATAGCCCGAGCAGCAGGTTTGATCCGGATCCATCACTATTTTAACTCCCAATTTGTCCATAACTTCTTTTATCGCGTTTTCAGTACCGGGGTACTCCATGCTGCCAGTGCAACTTCGAAATAAAAATATTGATTCAGGTACCTCCGGAAATAATTCTTCAGGTGTTACCACCCGTTTTTCATTCATGAATAATCCTCCCCTCGGTGTACTTAAAGCCCACTGGTTTTTCAGCGTCGTCGCTTAACTTCTCCAGATGCTCAGTAGCTCCGGTAAGATCAAAAAGTTCCTTATACTCGGCTTTAGCCCGTTCAGAAATCTCCGGCCAAGCGGTAGTACCTAAATTGCTGCGATATCTCTTTATCTTTTCGCGGCCCCTTTCTGACGGTGCGAAGGTAAGACCATCCTCCCGCGCTCTTAAAGCAAAACGCTTGAACGGCATTATATATTTAAGTCCATAGTTGTTTTCTACGGCCCGATAACGTAACTGCATCATTAGCAATGGAAATTGAATGTCATTGGGACAAACGGTAGCGCACCCTGCACACCAAAAACAGCGCCATATTTCTTCACTTTGCAACCATCTCTCCGCATTGCCGTTAAGGACATCACTGATTATCTGCCTGGGATTGTAGGAAGGGTTTAAACTGGCCACCGGGCAATTGCCGACACATTTTCCACAGGCCAAACAAGTTTCCAGGTTTTCCACCAGGTTATATTCGTCAACCTGCTCATAAAGGTTATTATCTACATATTTATCTCTGGGCATTTATAACATCTCCTTTTTAGAAGTTTAGTGGCTGGGAGCTATTAGGCATTTCCAAGTACCTGATGCAAGTTACGGCATTATACTATTGCAATATTGATGCCAACCTAAAGAAGTCTTTAGATAGGACTATTACCCCAATTTAAAATTTTGGGCAAAAAAATAATGCCAACTTACTGAAATATTGTCCAATAAGCTGACACTTTATTTATTAATGTAAAAAAGTTAACTCAAATGTTTATTTGGTATATAATTCTTCTCATCTAAACCCAAACTCTTGATCTTATAGTATAAAGTGCTGCGTGGAATACCTAATAGCTTCGCAGCATTAGCCTTATTATAAGAGCAATCTTGCAGTGCCCTTCTAATGACTTGCCTCTCTTGCTGATCCATGATCTGATCTAAGTTATTATCGCTGACTTCATTTTTTGAATTGTCCGCGGCAACTACTGGCACTTCTTTTTTACTACGCAATAAGTCTAAAACTCCAACTTCGGATAAAGTTTTAACGCTAATAACGTCACCCTCCATCAGTATCACGATGTTTTCCAGCATATTTTGCAGCTGCCGTACATTGCCGGGCCAATCATAGTTTTCAAACAACTCCATAACATCAGGTTTTAGGGTGATACTCCCTTTCTGATATACCCGGCTTAATTTTCCCAAAAACTTGTCTACCAAACCAAGTATGTCACATTTGCGTGTTTCCAGGGATGGAATCTCCAGCTTAACAACATTTAGCCGGTAATATAAATCCTCCCTAAACTTCCCTTCCGCTACCAGAGTAGATATATCACGGTTGGATGCGGCAATTAAACGCACATCTACTTCGATAGGACTAGTACCTCCCACCCGATAAAACCTGCGTTCCTGAATTACCCTTAAAAGCTTGGCCTGCATATCCAAGGGTAATTCGCCCACTTCGTCCAGGAATATCGTGCCTCCGTTGGCCATTTCAAACTTGCCTGGTTTGCCAGAACGGTTCCCCCCGGTAAAGGCCCCCGCTTCATACCCAAACATCTCGCTTTCAAAAAGAGTTTCTGGTATGGCACTGCAATTAATATCTATAAGGGGTTTTTTCGCACGCTTGCTATTCCTGCATATAATATTAGCCAATAGCTCCTTGCCGGTACCGCTCTGACCCTGTATCATCACTGTAGCATCAGTCTGTCCTACTCTCCTGGCTTGCGCTAAAACCTTTTGGGTTCTTTCATCAACAGTATAAAAAAGATAATCCTCGGGCTCCTCTTTACTTATCATTAATCGCTCTAGATTCTTCACTCGGCTATTGGCCTGCTCTAGTTTATTCATCAAAGCCTTCATTTGACTAACATCTACCGTGGTACATACTGCCCCGATTGTCTCTCCGCTCGGAGTAACTACCGGAACGGCATGACGAACGACATAAACTCCTTCGGTTAACTCACCCATAATATTACGGAAAGGCTGTGAAGCGGCGAGTGCTTTCAAAGTAAGATCATCTGGCAAATAATCGCCCAGTTTTTTACCCATTACGTCTCCTGCTTTGATACCGAAAAGCTTTTCCGCCCCATTATTCCAGAAGGTGACGAGGCCATCACAGTCTACCACTTGAATAGCTTCAACTATATTCTCCATAACCGATGACATTTGTTCTCCCTGCCGTTCCAGCTTGGTGGAAAAACCATTACATACGTCTTTGGCAGTCAAGATACCAACCATTTTACCCTCATCACCGATTACTGGCAGGCGGCCTATGTTATAACGGCGCATTACATCCCGTGCTTTAGATAAATCCTCTTCAGGCTTAGTTGTAATAAGGTTAAGGCAAGATATTTCTTTTATGGGTAGATGTTGCGAAACGCCATTGGCAATTCGGCCCACCAGGTGCTCCTTAGTTACAAGCCCTACTAGATTGTGTGATTTGTTTATAACAAGAACTTCTTCCCATGATTTTTGTAACATTAGTTCAATAACGTCCATCAGGGGAGTCGACTCATCCACTTGGCCATACTCCTTGGTCATTGCTTCCGACACTCGGGGATCACTGGTCCACATATCATTCATTAGTCCCGGATACCTCCATTTCCACTGTAATCAAAACGTACTGCATCATGGTTCACCGAAACTCATATTATATAATAATAACTTATCCCTAAAGTATGTATAATCCGAATAAGTTTCCGATTATCATATATTATTGACCAGGTACTTGCTCGCAATACGTTTAGGGTGAGGTTCAGAATTAGAGCGATCTAGCTTGGGCTAGAGCTAAATATTTCTTCGGAGTGCTCTGGCTCATTTATGATAGAGAGTTATAGACTCATCTTTTAATTATATGATATATAATATAACATCTTTATTTGCGGTATGCTTATCAATTCCCATATAATGATAATTAAGGTGAATATAGAAAAAAGGAGCTAGACTTTAAATGCAACAGCGCTGGAAACTATTTTTACTTACCGCTCTTATGCTTGTTCTCGTTATTCTAATAACCAGACATTCATTAATTATTATTCACAATATCAAACAAGTCCACGCGCCAACGCCCCAGACCAGACAAAGTGATGCACTTCAAATCCACCACTGGACCACTGTCAAAGAGTTAGCTCAAAAATATAGAATGTCACAAAATGAAGTGTTTAATTACTTGGAAATAAAACCACAACCAGGTGACGAGAAGCTGACCTTACGAAGGCTGAGAAAAAAATATCACAAGACACCGGAGGAAATGCAAATTAATTTAAATAATTTGGCTATAAATTACACCCGTAAGCACGGAATGAATCAATGAACGATTTTCTTATCTTACTGATAGAATTATTTCGCCAATATAACGTGTTGTTCCTGGGAGTGTTAATAATATTACAAAATAATGGCATACCTGTGGGAGCGAATTTTCTGGTTATCGTTGCAGGAGCTTTTGCTTTCACCGGCGAGTTTAACATTTATGCCCTCTGGGGAGAAGTCTGGTTCTTTACTCTGTTGGGTGATAGCCTGAGTTATTGGCTATGGAGGAGAGGCGGCAGCTATTTTATATCTAAATATCCCCGTCTTCATTCCCGGATTGAGCCCGGCATCGCAAGAACCAACAAATTCTTTGATAAACATGGCAAGATCACGGTTTTATTCACCCGTTTCCCTTTGTCCGCGATGGGGCCTTTGGTAAACATCTCGGCCGGAAGCAGTGGCTACAACTATAAATTATTTATTGCCTATGCACTGGTTGGGGAACTCTTATGGGTAAGTTTTAATCTCGGAGTAGGGTATTGGTTTGGAGATTCGGTCGAGCAAGTTGCATCTATAATCAGCCAATTCGGAGAGTTAACCGTCTTAATATTTGTATTATTAATCATAGGCTACTTCACTAAATATTATCTGAAATTGAGGGTGCGAGCCAATTCCTGACTACCACCCACTATCAAAAATCTTGCACTGTTAACGCACGTGGCCTGAGTATAATGAAATTTAAGCCAAAAATAAAGAGGCCCAAAAGCCCCTAAATTTCATATGGTGCGGATGAGAGGACTCGAACCTCCACGCCTCGCAGCGCCAGATCCTAAG